>JAHKZS010000062.1 GCA_020626545.1 bacterium | reverse complement strand
TAGACGCGGACGATCCACTGAACGCCGCGAACGCAAGCGTAATAGCGGAAACTATAGAACCTACATAACTCTCGAAAAGGTCAGCTCCCATACCCGCGACGTCGCCTACGTTATCGCCAACGTTATCGGCGATTGTGGCGGGGTTACGGGGATCATCCTCGGGAATACCCGCTTCTACCTTACCTACGAGGTCAGCTCCTACATCGGCAGCCTTTGTATAGATACCGCCGCCTACTCTCGCGAACAAGGCGATTGAGGAAGCTCCTAAGCTAAAGCCCGTAAATACACGAAGCATTTCGCTGTCGTTAGCGAGGTTAAATATATTATTAAGAATAACAAATACAATTCCGAGACCGACTACGCCTAAGCCTACTACGGAAAGTCCCATAACCGCTCCGCCTCTGAACGCGACTTTAAGGGCTTTATTCATACCCTTTTCACGCGCGGCGTTGGCGGTACGTACATTCGCCATAGTCGCGACGGTCATTCCGAAATAACCCGCGAGCGTCGAGAACAACGCTCCGAGTATAAAACAGCCCGCCGTAGCCCAGTCGATTACAAATCCGATTACGACGAAAAGTACTGCCGCGAAAACGATAAGTATCTTGTACTCGGCGAAAAGGAACGCTCGCGCGCCCTTGGAAATCGCTGAGGAAATTTTTTTCATTCTATCCGTACCGGCGTCCTGTTTACGTATAAACAGCGCGAAATAAACCGCAAACGCGAGCGCTATTACGCCTGCCGCTACGGGAATCAGTAACGCAAAATCTTTCATACAATCACTCCACTTTTATTGGCAAATTAAACTATTCGGTAAAGTATTACATTACATTTTACCACAAATTGCACAACAGGTCAACTATTTTATGTTCGCCAGTATAATTCCGTTAATCTTTGAACTTAAGATTTTATAAAGCTCGTCGCCGGTATTTTTAATATCGGTTTTTCCTACACGATTAGACATCATCAATACAACTTCTTTAGTCTGGATATTAATATGAACATAATCGCAGTGAACCAATACTCTGGCGGACGCTGTAATATTATTTCCGTCTTGAGTAAAGCCGCAGTATGTATTAGACGGCGCGAGCTTTATCTCTTTCAGGTAATTTATACCGCCGAGCGTGCCGTTTACTAAAGCTTTATAAAACTTAGACATATCCTTTGAGCAGGACACCATTCCGAAAGCTGAATAGGCGTATCCGAAATTCAGTAAAGCGGGATTCTCGGTAAAACGTCTCCATACCTTATTATTCATATCATATCCCGCAAGCTTATTCTTTCCGGACACAAACATCGAATTCTTCATACCGAGTTTATCGAAAATGCTTTTCTTAATATAGTCTCGATAGCTTGTCCCCGAGGCTTTGGTAATAATCTTTCCGAGCAGGAAATAATTAGACTGAGCGGAATTTCCCCGCTTCGAGAAACCGTGTTTTAAAATATGGGTTAAAACTAATCTGTTAACTTTTACACTGTATTTGTCGGGATTTTCGGATTTAACATATTTTTCGAGCGGCTTGTTTTCCGCTGGAGTAGTAGATATTTCGTAAATATAATTACCGAAATTAACCCTGTTTGAGAGCAAATCTTCCACAGTTACCGACGTTAAATCTCCGTATTTAGAATCGAAGTATTTATCAAGTGTATCATCCAAACTAAGCTTGCCGCTTTTATCGAGCATAAGCACAGCCGCGCCTGTGATATTCTGGGTTAGATGGCCGACCGAAAACAAGCTCTCATCATTAAACTTCTTACTCTTAACAGCGTCAGCGTATCCAAATGATTTAGAGTAAATATCGTCATCGTTTATTGTAATGGCTGCGCTTCCTACAAACTCTTTTTCCCTGAGCGTGTCGTCTGTTTCGACTTCTATCCTCGATTTATCAGAAGCGCTTACGGTTATTTTGTCGATATTAAATTCCTTTTTTTCGGATTTTGAACATCCCGCAAGCGACGATAACGATAAAGCTATAACCAATACGGCGCTCAAAATTTTAAACATCAGTTTTTTCATTTCTTTTCTAAAACCTTCACAATTTCGCTTATATACATTTTATGATAATCATCGCCGTTATAAAACGGAGCGGTTTCGTCCTTGGCGATAACACTCTCCTCGGTTAAGTCCTGAGCGTAGAGCTTTTTACATACAAGAACTAATTTCGCTTCCTCGAAATACGGAGCGTCTTCGTCATAAACAGGAGTTAGTCCGCATTCTTTAGCCTTATCATAATCGCGGCCGCTTTTTGAACCGCAAAACTGTAAGGCTTTACGATATTTCTCATCATAAAAGCTTATTGTAAAGTAGTTCTCGTTCTCAACAAGTCCGTATGTAAAACGCTGGGGACGGATAAATGTAAACGCTACGGGTTTGTTCCACATAATTCCCAGTCCTCCCCAGGAAATTGTCATTGTATTACATCCATCGCCGTTCTTAGCGGTAACGAGCGCCCAATCCTTGCCTATCATATCAAATGTATTGGTAAACTCACTCGGAGTAATCTCTCTGAAATTTGACATAGTATCATTCCTTTCCTAATTAATATATAATTATTTTAGCGTGAGTATGCGTATATTGTAGCATAGATTCGCTGAATATTCAATATCTATGTATATTTATACATTAATATTCATTTTATTTTATCTTTTTATATCTTTTTTTCTCCCTGAAAACTGAAAGTTTTATTTAAAAACGCCTCGCTTTTATCAATAAACATCGTATTTTTACTCTATTTATATTATATTTTATATACTTTGCATAAATTTTGAATATTTATGCAAAAAGGCTTGATTTTTTGTATATTACGAGTATAATATTAAGTGTAACATAAAGAATAAATTTTCGGAGGTAAAATTATGGCTAAAGAGATTAAAAAAGTTGTGCTCGCTTATTCGGGCGGACTGGATACATCTATTATCATTCCCTGGTTAAAGGATAACTACAACAACTGCGAGGTTATCGCGGTTTCGGGTAATGTCGGCCAGGCTGACGAGCTCGAGGGCTTAGAGGAGAAAGCTATCGCTACAGGCGCTTCGAAGCTCTATGTAGAGGATTTAAACAAAGAATTCGTAGAGGAATATGTATATCCCACAATTAAAGCGGGCGCTGTTTACGAGGGTAAATACTTACTCGGTACATCATTCGCTCGTCCTATTATCGCTAAGAGATTAGTTGAAATCGCTAAAAAAGAAGGCGCGGACGCTATCTGCCACGGCTGTACAGGTAAAGGTAACGATCAGGTTCGTTTTGAGCTCGCTATTAAAGCTTACGCTCCCGATATGCCGATAATCGCTCCCTGGAGAACATGGGAATTCAAGAGCCGTGAGGAAGAAATCGCTTACGCCGAGGAAAAGAAGATTCCTCTTAAGATAAACAGAGAAACCAACTACTCCAAGGATAAGAACCTCTGGCATTTAAGCCACGAGGGACTTGACCTCGAAGATCCCGCGAACGAGCCTATGTACGAAAAGGAAGGCTTCCTTGAGATGGGAGTATCGCCGCTTCAGGCTCCCGATGCACCTGAGTACGTTACTATCCACTTTGAAAAGGGCGAGGCTAAGAGCATTAACGGAGAAGAAATGGACGCCGTTAGCATTGTACAGAAGCTTAACGAAATCGGCGGTAAGAACGGTATCGGTATCACCGATATTGTAGAAAATCGTCTTGTAGGTATGAAGGCTAGGGGCGTTTACGAAACCCCGGGCGGTACAATTCTTTTCGCCGCTCACAATAAGCTCGAGGAGATTTGTCTTGACAAAGACACTCAGCATTATAAATCAGTTCTCGCGATTAAGTTCGCCGAGCTCGTATACGACGGTAAATGGTACACACCTTTAAGAGAAGCTCTCTCGGCTTTCGTCGACAGCACTCAGCAGTACGTAACAGGCGACGTAAAGCTCAAGCTTTACAAGGGCAATATCATTGACGCGGGCGTTACAAGTCCTTACTCTCTTTACGACGAAGAAATCGCGACCTTCGACGAGGACGAGGTTTACGACCAGAACGATTCCGCGGGCTTCATCAATCTTTTCGGACTTCCGATTAAGGTAAGAGCCAAGAAAGGTCTTATTAAATAATTAAACAACTTTACTTATCGGGGCAGGGTTTACTCTGTCCCATTAAGTGCTTTATAAGGATAGGTGACTAAGTATGCAGTTATGGAAAGGTCGTTTTAAAAAAGAGCTATCTAAAACTACGAACGATTTCAACAGCTCTATTCCGTTCGACAGCCGTATGTACAGAGAAGATATAGAGGGAAGTATCGCTCACGCCGCTATGCTCGGAAAATGCGGTATTATTACCGAAGAACAGTCCGCGCATATTATCGAAGGGCTCAACTCTATTTTAAACGATATAGAAAACGGTACTCTTAAAATAGATATGGAAGCCGAGGATATACACACATTCGTCGAGGGCGAGCTTACAAGCCGTATCGGCGACGACGGTAAAAGGCTTCACACCTCTCGAAGCCGTAACGACCAGGTTGCGCTCGATAACAAGCTTTACCTCAGAAAAGAGCTTAAAAATATCAAGGCTCAGCTTGAGGAGCTCGTTTCGATTATCGCTAAAAAAGCCGAGCAGTACAGCGCTACGGTTATGCCTGGTTATACTCACTTACAGAGGGCTCAGCCGATTACTTTCGGTCACCATCTTTTAGCCTACGCCGAAATGATACTTCGCGACATCAGCCGTCTTGACGACTGCTACAAGCGTATGAATGTAATGCCTCTGGGCTCCTGCGCTTTAGCTGGCACTACTTATCCGATAGACAGAACTATTACAAAAGAGCTTTTAAACTTCGACGATATTACGAACAATTCGCTCGACGGCGTTTCCGACCGAGATTACTGCATAGAGTTCGCTTCGGCACTTTCGATAATTATGGTTCATCTGAGCCGTTTCTCTGAGGAGATTATTATGTGGTGCAGTTGGGAGTTTAAGTTTATTGAGCTCGACGACGCGTTCTCCACAGGCTCGTCGATTATGCCTCAGAAAAAGAATCCCGATATCGCCGAATTGGTACGAGGTAAGAGCGGACGGGTTTTCGGCGATACAATGACGCTTTTAACCGTTATGAAGGGTATCGCGCTTGCGTACAACAAGGATATGCAGGAGGACAAGGAAGCGATTTTCGACGCGGTTGATACGGTTAAAATGTGCTTAACGGCGTTTAACCCGATGCTCGACACAATGAGGGTTATCCCCGAGAATATGCGTAAAGCCGCCGCGGGCGGATTTATCAACGCTACCGACGTCGCCGACTGGCTCACTAAAAACGGCGTTCCGTTCAGAGACGCTTACAAGGCTACGGGCGAGCTTGTAGCGCGCTGTATTGAACTCGGCACGGATTTAGAGAGCTTACCTCTCGACGAATACAAGAAAGTATGTGATGTATTCAACGAGGATGTTTACAAGGCAATCTCTCTCGAGTACTGCGTAAGCCAGCGGACAGCTTTCGGCGGCCCCGCTCCCGAAAACGTAAAGGCTCAGGCTAAGAGAGTATCAGAATTAATAAATAAGGATTGATTAATATGATAAAAGCAGGAATAGTTGGAGCGACAGGCTACGCGGGATGCGAGCTTGTACGCCTTATAAACTCACATCCCGAGGCTGAGGTATCGGCTATAAGCTCGGTAAGCTTCGAGGGCAAGAAGATTTCGGAGGTTTATCCGAGTTATATCTACTTAAACGATATGATCTGCGAGAACGCGGACGAAGTTGTAAATAAGAGCGACGTTGTTTTCGCGGCTCTCCCCCACGGTTTAAGTCAGGAGCTCGCCGCTAAATGCAAAAATAACGGTGTAAAATTTATAGACCTCGGGGCTGATTTCAGGCTCGACAACGAGGATGAATATAAGGAATGGTACGGCGGAGAGTTTTTAGATAAAGCCTTACACGAGGAAGCTGTTTACGGTTTACCCGAATTTTTCAGGGACGATATAAAGGGTAAGAGCATCATCGCTAACCCGGGTTGCTACACAACCTGTTCCCCGCTCGCTTTAGCTCCCGCGGTTAAAAACGGACTTGTGGAGCTTAAAGGTATTATATGTAACTGCGCGAGCGGAGTTACGGGCGCGGGCAGAAAGCCTGTTCAGGGCAACCACTATCCCGAACTCAACGAGGGTTTTCACGCTTACAAGGTAGCATCTCACCGCCACACTCCCGAAATCGAGCAGACTCTTTCAAAATTATCGGGCGAAAAGGTAACTTTAACCTTTGTACCGCATTTACTGCCCGTTAACAGAGGCATTTTAGCGACTTGTTACGCCGATATTAAAGAGGGCGTAAGCTTCGACGAAATCAGAAAAGCTTACGAGGAGTTTTATAAGGACGAGTATTTTATAAGACTTCTCCCCGACGGAATGTGCGCGGATATTCACAACATCAAATACTCGAATTTCTGCGACATCAGCCTTCACCACGACAAGCGCGCCAACAAGCTCATCGCCTGCTCGGCTATCGACAATATGGTAAAGGGCGCGGCCGGTCAGGCTGTACAGAATATGAACATTATATTCGGTTTAGACGAAAAAACGGGCTTGGATATTATTCCTCCCGCATTTTAAAGGATAGATTATGTACAAATTTATTGACGGCGGAGTGACCGCTCCGCAGGGTTTTACCGCTCAGGGTATCTGCGCGGGCGTAAAACCCGGCAACAAAACTAAAAGAGATTTAGCGCTTATTTACTGCGATACGTTATGCAACGCCGCCGCGGTATTTACGAAAAACCTCGTAAAATCCGACACAATCGCCGTTACAAAGGCTCACCTTAAAGACGGCAAGGCGCAGGCGGTTATCGTGAACTCGGGTAACGCTAACACCTGCAACGCCGACGGATACGAAAAAGCGGAGAAAATGTGCGAGATAGCGTCCGATGTACTTGGCGTAAATAAGGACGATGTAATTGTCGCCTCAACAGGCGTAATCGGAGAGATTTTACCGATAGAGCCGATTATTAAAGGCGCCGAAAAAATGAGAGGAACTCTCTCGAAGGACGGCGGAACCAACGCCGCGGAGGCGATTATGACCACCGATACCGTCAAAAAGGAAATGGCGATGACTATGACCTTAGGCGGTAAAAAAGTCACTATCGGCGGTATCGCTAAGGGAAGCGGTATGATACATATTAATATGGGAACTATGCTCTCGTTCGTAACTACGGACGCGGCGGTTTCAGCGGATATGCTCGAAAGCGCGCTGAGAGAAGCGGTCGAGGACAGCTACAATATGGTTAGTGTAGACGGAGATACTTCCACAAACGATACCTTGGCGATTATGGCGTCGGGTAAGGCGGGCAATCCCGAAATCACCGAAAAGAACGACGATTACTATACATTTGTCGAGGGTTTAACCGAAGCGTTTAAGGCTCTCGCGAAAAAACTCGCCAAGGACGGCGAGGGCGCGAGCAAGCTTCTTATAGCTAAAGTTCAGGGCGCTAAGACTAAAACCGACGCGGTTAAGGTCAGCAAAAGCGTTATCTGCTCCAGCCTTTTAAAAGCGGCTATGTTCGGAGCGGACGCTAACTGGGGCAGGGTTCTCTGCGCTATAGGCTACAGCGGCGCGGACGTTGACGTAAAAAAAGTAGACGTCAGCTTTAAATCCGAAAAAGGCGTAATAGACGTGTGCAAAAACGGAGCAGGCATACCCTTCAGCGAGGAAAAAGCCAAGGAAATTTTACTCGAGGACGAAATTGAAATTCTTATAACCTTAGGTGACGGCGATAAAAAAGCCGAGGCTTACGGTTGCGATTTAACCTACGATTATGTTAAAATAAACGGAGATTACAGAACATAACCCGCGAGCCGCGGGAGCCGATTCCGCCTATGGAATTGTTTTTCTACTCGGAAAACATCATCAACGGCGGAACTAAAATCGCATTGAAATTTACCTTAAACGCAGAACCTATACTCACAATCCAAAACTTCATAGGTCTTAAACGTACGAGGGATAATATTTTTTATATAGGGAATTCAATGTTTGACGAGGAGATATAAAAAATGGATAATAATACGAGAGCGGAAATACTTATACAGGCTATGCCGTATATCCAGAAATGGTCGGGACAGACGATTGTTGTAAAATACGGCGGTAACGCTATGAAAAGCGAGGAACTTAAAGAAGCCGTTATGAGCGATATTGTGCTTATGCAATTAGTCGGCATAAACGTAGTGCTTGTACACGGCGGAGGCCCCGAAATCAGCCAGATGCTCGATAAAACAGGTAAGAAAAGCGAGTTCAAAAACGGACTTAGGGTAACCGACAAGGAAACTATCGACATCGTCCAGCAGGTACTCGCGGGAAAAGTTAATAAAAGCCTTGTACAGCATCTTTCCACAAGCGGCGGACGAGCTATCGGACTTTGCGGACTTGACGGAAAAATGCTTATGGCGAAAAAACTCGAGAGCGAAGAAGATTTAGGGTTTGTCGGCGAAATCGACAGGGTAAATCCGATGATTATTATGGACGCTATGAAGAACGGTTATATACCCGTAATTTCTACTATCGCGGGCGGATACAACGGCGAGGTTTATAACATAAACGCCGACTTAGCCGCGGCCAGAATAGCCTCAAAGCTCAGCGCGATTAAGCTCATACTTATGACCGATATCCGCGGACTTCTAAAGGATATTGATGATGAGAACAGTCTTATCTCCGTGTTGAACGCCAACGATGTTCCCAAGCTTAAAAAGCAGGGAATTATCTCGGGCGGTATGATTCCGAAAATCGACTGCTGTGTTGACGCGGTAAGAAGTAACGTCGGCAGAGCTCATATCTTAGACGGTCGATTAAAACACTCGCTGCTCTTAGAGCTTTTCTCCGACGAAGGTATCGGAACTATGATTTATTGATAAGTTGGAAAGTATATGGAAATTCGTTCGATGAAAATTGAGGACTACGACGAAATCTTTTCAATATGGCAGATTACGTCGAAACGCGCTCTAAGCGAAGCTGATTCCCGCGAAAATATTGAGCGCTATCTGCTCAGAAATAAGGGAATGAGCCTTGTTGCCTTAGAAAGCGGCAGAATTATCGGCACGGTTTTAGCCGGTCACGACGGCAGAAGAGGCTTTATACATCATATGGCGGTGCTTCCGGAATACAGAAGAAAGCATATCGGAAACGCTCTCGCCACCGAAGCGATTAAAAAAATCGCCGAGGACGGCATAGATAAGACCCATATTTTCTGTTACCGGGATAACCTAACAGGTCAGGGCTTTTGGACAAGCCTCGGGTTTAAAAAACGAGGAGATTTATTCGTATATTCTAAATAAAGGTAGTTATTATGGACACAAAACAATTAGACAAACAATATATAATGAATACATACGGACGCTACGACGTAGCTTTAGCGGGCGGTAAGGGTTGTACAGCGTTCGACGAAAACGGTAAAAAATACCTCGACGTAAGCTCGGGTATCGGCGTTAACTCGCTCGGATACTGCGACGACGGCTGGGTTGAAGCCGTTACACACCAGGCAAAAACACTCCAGCACGTGAGCAACTATTTCTTCCACGAGCAACCGTCTAAGCTCGCCGAAAAGCTCTGCAATTTAACGGCGTTTAGAAAGGTCTGCTTCTCAAACAGCGGAGCCGAGGCTAACGAGTGCGCGATTAAAGTCGCGAGAAAATACAGCTTCGATAAATACGGCGCCGGCAGAAACGAGATTATCACGCTCAGAGATTCGTTCCACGGACGAACCGTAACCACGCTATCGGCTACCGGACAGGATAATTTCCACACCTACTTTTTCCCCTTTACCGAGGGCTTTAAGTACGCCGAAGCCAACAATTTTGAAAGCGTAAAAGCCTTGGCAAACAATAAGACCTGCGCTGTTTTGATAGAATGTGTTCAGGGCGAGGGCGGAGTTAATATACTCGACAAGGACTTTGTGCAGGCGGTTAGAAAGCTCTGTGACGAGAAGGATATTATTCTTATTGTTGACGAAGTTCAGACAGGCATAGGCAGAACAGGAAAGCTTTTCTGTTATGAAAACTTTGACATTACGCCTGATTTAATCACCTGCGCTAAGGGCTTAGGCGGAGGACTTCCGATAGGGCTTTGTATGTGCAACAAAAAGCTCGAAAACGTAATGCAGCCCTCTACCCACGGCTCAACCTTCGCGGCAAATCCCATAGTTTGCGCGGGCGCGAATTACGTTATCGACACAATTTCGGATAAAGATTTTTTAAATGAGGTCAATAAAAAAGGTGCTTACCTTAGAGATAAGCTCGAAAAGCTCGACGGCGTTAAGTCGGTGAGAGGGCTTGGGCTTATGATAGGAATTGAACTTGAAAAGAACAACGCTCACGATATCGCCGTTAAATGCGTCGAAAACGGACTGCTCATTATCACGGCTAAAAATTTACTCAGGATGTTACCGCCGCTTAATATCAGCTACAGCGAAATTGACGAGGCGGTCGAGATACTAAATACTACCATACAGGAGGATAAATAATGAAACATTTACTAAAGCTTGAGGATTGGTCGAGCGAAGAGATTTTTGCGGCACTTGACCTCGCGGATAAGCTTAAATACGAACAGAAAAACGGAATCGAGCATAAGGTCTTAAAAGGCAAGACTTTAGGTATGATTTTTGAGAAGAGCTCGACACGTACACGTGTAAGCTTTGAGGTAGGTATGACTCAGCTCGGCGGATATCCGCTTTTCCTCTCGTCTAACGATTTACAAATCGGCAGAGGCGAGCCTGTTCAGGACACCGCCCGCGTACTCTCACGTTTTATTGACGGAATTATGATTCGTACATTTGAGCAGAGCGAGGTTGAAGCTCTCGCCGAGTACGGCTCTATCCCGGTTATCAACGGCTTAACCGATTACTGTCATCCGTGCCAGGTTCTCGCTGATTTACAGACTATCCGCGAATTCAAGGGCAAGCTCGAGGGCTTAAAGATGTGCTTTATCGGCGACGGAAACAATATGATGAACTCTCTTATCGTAGGCGCGCTCAGAACAGGAATGAGTATTTCCGTTGCATGCCCCGAGGGTTACAATCCGCCCGAGCATATTATAGAGTTCGGCAAGAGCTTCGGCGATAAGTTTGAGCTTTGCCGTAAGCCTTTAGACGCCGCTAAGAACGCCGACGTAGTTTTAACTGACGTATGGGCTTCTATGGGTCAGGAAGAAGAAAAGAAAATCCGTGAAAAAGCCTTCGAGGGCTATCAGGTTAACGACGAGCTTATGGCGGTTACTAACGACGAGTGTATGGTACTTCACTGCTTACCCGCTCACCGCGGAGAAGAAATCACAGCGGATGTATTCGAAGCTCACGCAAACGAGATTTTTGAGGAAGCGGAAAACCGTCTCCACGCTCAGAAAGCCGTACTCGTTAAGTGCTTTACGGAGTAAGGAGAAGCTATGTTACTTTTATGCTATCCGAAATGTTCAACCTGTAAAAAGGCGAAAAAATGGCTCGATGAAAACAACATCGAGTACAGCGAGAGAGATATTAAGCTCGATAACCCGAGCTTCGACGAGCTTAAAGAGTGGTATCAGAAAAGCTCGCTTCCGCTTAAAAGGTTCTTTAACACAAGCGGTATGATTTACCGCGATATGAACCTAAAGGACAAGCTTCCCGAAATGAGCGAGGAGGAGCAGTTAAAACTGCTTTCGAGTGACGGAATGCTCGTTAAGCGCCCTCTCGTAGTGGACGGCGATACTGTCCTTACGGGATTTAGAGAAAAAGAATGGGAAGAAAAATTAAAGTAATTTTACCCGCGTGTAGTTGCACGCGGGTATTTTATCAATATACCGTCGAACAAAAAGGACTGCTTTAGCAGTCCTTTTACTTTAGTTGTTTGTATTAGTATTGTTCCAATAGGTCGAAGCGTCGGCATACTCGTCGGAAAGAACTACTTTATATACTGTGCTCGGAATACCGGTATCCTTATCGTATTCGGTATAGGAATAGATATAGTAAGCATAAAGTCTCATATTCTTGCCCGCATTAGTCGCCTTGTTCTCTTTCTTATCAGCGTAGATATACTGGTAAGCGCGAAGCGTGTTGGAATAACGGAAAGTATTGCTGCTGGTTTCAGTAGCAAATGTGTAATAAACCGGAACAGTTTCTCCGTCCACTGTTCTTGTAACAGGATTATTATTGGAGTCGAGCTGCTGAACAAGCACATTTCCTGATACTTCATCCTTTAGACCTGTAGAAAGCACGCCGTTATCACGTTTAAATACATTGTA
>JAHKZS010000061.1 GCA_020626545.1 bacterium | reverse complement strand
TGCACAGAACTAATATAAGCTCGACCATTGTCACCGATAATAAAGTGGTTATCGTATTTTTGATAATGATATTCATCCTCCGAATTAATATATCTTATCATTGAAGTATTTTGTTTACAAAACTCTTTCGATACCATATCACATCGCTGACTTATATCAGCGTTTACCATAAAGTCAATTACAGACTTACGCAAATCGTTATTTTCGTTTATTATTTTATTCCTGTTAATATACGTATATACTGTTGAAAAAGAAGTGAGTATTATACTAAACGCGCAAAAAGCAACGACAGGATATTTTATAAAATTAATTATCATTTTAAAAACACCTGTATTTACCATTCGCTCCTTACATAAAACCTTAATAATTATAAACAACGCCCAAACTATAAACAGTCCCCAAAAAATTATTGGATATATGTGATAGCTGTTATGAAAACGAAACATTTCGGCGTAATCATAACCGTGCAAAGACGAAGCGTACTCAAAAAAGCCTTTAGTAAACAACACCACACAAGCGTAAACCAAAGGTTTAATATATTCGATAAACATACTGTTTAAAGGTGAGAAAATACTATATAATTCCTCATTAGGAGCAACAGGTAAGAAATAAGGCGCGGCAGCAATAAAGATTAAATGTACAGCAGTAAACGCTAAATAAACAGCAGGTATCAGCTTATTATCAAACTTAGCGGCTAAAACAAAAACAGTGACGTATAAAGCAAAAACAAATAGTGATAAAAAATCAATATTTAAATTATGTTTCGCTTCTGTTTCTTCCAAATAATAGCAATTATCGGCAATTATATAAGACAAAACAAAACATAATAACAAAACAAATAATAGTATAATATTTAATTTATTTTTATACCATTTCACACTATATAAGCCGTTTAGAGATACGGCGGTTTCCTCGGCGTCACCCATTTCCTCTATCGCTTTAGCCTGCGCCTCTTCTTCGGTATATCCTATCTCAATATAATAATCTTTCTTTTCCTCGATATGAGCCTGAAGCTCAGCTATAACCGCTTTTTTAGCGGTTTTATTATTAAATTTTTTAGAAATTGTTTCAAGATAAGTGTTCATATATACACCTCTTAATTAGCGAAGCTGAGGACTTTTTCCACAGATTTTGAGTAAACCTTCCACTCCTCTTCCTTAGAAGCGAGCTGTTTTAAGCCTTTTCGGGTAAGGTGATAATACTTTCTCTTGCGGTTATCGACCTCATCCCAATAGCTCTCGAGATAATTTTCTTTCTCTAAAGCGTGAAGAATCGGATAAAGAGTACCCTCTTTAAACTCAAAGACGCTCTCGCTCCTTAACTCAATCTCTTTAATAATCTTATAACCGTACAAGTCCTTACCCTTTAGCACGCTTAAAACGAGCATAGATGTACTGCCTTTGATTAATTCTTTACTTAATTTCATAATTACAACTCCTTACATAGATATTCTATATACATAGTATTCCTATGTATAGATAATACACCCGCGTTTTTTATTTGTCAATAGGTTAATTTAAAAAATTTGAGACGTATAATTAAATATGGACATATTAGGTTTTATAGGCGGGCTGAGTTTCTTTTTATTCGGAATGAATGTAATGGAAACAGGGCTTAAAAATATCTCGGGAGATAAAATAAAAAATACACTTACAAAAATATCGGGCAATACTTTTAAAGGCGTTACGGCGGGAATAATTATAACCGCGGTAATTCAAAGCTCCTCGGCGGTAACGGTGAGTTTAATCGGGCTGTGCGAGGCTGAGCTTTTGAGCTTTTTTAATTCAATACCGATAATTATAGGAGCTAATATCGGCACAAGCGTCACCGCGTGGATAATATCGCTGTCAGGTTTATCGGCAGACAACTTTATATTAAAAATC
Source organism: bacterium (assembly GCA_020626545.1). Lineage (GTDB taxonomy): Bacteria > Bacillota > Clostridia > Oscillospirales > Acutalibacteraceae > Ruminococcoides. The sequence continues at coordinate 3,630 of JAHKZS010000061.1, read as the reverse complement.
TTAACCCCCTCTACCCTATGTACCTTTGCGGGATTTATCGGAGTTTTATTTATAATTCTTTCTAAGAATAATAAAAGAATAGGTACAGGGCTTATTATGACAGGCTTCTCGCTAATTATGAACGGCATTAATTCTATGAGCTCCGCTATGGAAAATATCGCGGATACAAGCGTATTTAAAAGCTTTTTAAGCCTACTTAACAATCCGTTTTCAGCCTTGCTGTTCGGAATAATTATGACCGCGGTAATTCAGAGCTCGTCGGCTTCAGTCGGTATATTACAGAGCCTTTGTATCACTAACGCTTTTACGATTTACAACGTCACTCCGATTATACTCGGGCAGAACATAGGAACGTGTATAACCTCGGTGATAGCTTCTATCGGAGGAAGTAAAGAAAGTAAAAAAATCTGTATCTTTCATATTATCTTTAATCTAACGGGAAGCGTTTTGTGGTTTATAGGGTTAATTATTGTTAACAACTTTATCAGCCTCGACCGTTCGGTATCGAGCGTAGATATAGCGGTAATTCATACGGCATTTAACCTGAGTACCGGAGTTATTTTTTCCGTGTTACACCGCAATTTTCTCAGCCGTTTAAAATTCAGTAGTGAATTTAACTAATTTTAGAAGTTATTTTATATATGAATTGCTAATTGTTTAGTCACAATATATATGATATAATCTTTATATTAGTATAAAATCACTAACGAAAGGGTGTAAGTTAATGGTAGTAAAAGATATTATAGACATCTTAGAAGGCGAAATAATCTGCGAGGGCGATTTAACTAAGGAGATTAAAACCGCCTGCGGTTCCGATATGATGAGTGATGTACTCGCTTTTGTAAAGGATCAGAGCGTTCTGCTCACAGGTCTTGTAAATCCTCAGGTTGTAAGAACAGCCGAGATGATGGATATGGCTTGTATCGTATTTGTACGAGGAAAAGATCCCGACCAGAGCATTATAAACCTCGCTGAACAGAGGGATATTACTCTGCTTAAAACTAAGTACAGAATGTTCACAGCCTGCGGGCTTCTCTATTCAAACGGACTTTCCGGAGGTACAAAGGTATGAGCGCGATACATCTTCATTACGAGGTGTCGGGCGACGATTTTACCCGCGCGGGCGAAGCGAGCGGTTCTGTTAAAAAAAGGCTTAAATCTCTCGGTTTTGACCCCGACGCTATAAGACGTGTCGCGATAGCTATGTACGAGGCTGAAATCAATATGGTGATTCACGCCGAGGGCGGTTATTGTGACGTTGATATTTATCCCGATAAGGTTGAAATACTTTTAGCCGACAAAGGCCCCGGTATTCCCGATGTAGACAAGGCTATGCAGGAGGGCTTTTCAACCGCGCCCGATAATGTGCGTAATTTAGGCTTCGGCGCGGGTATGGGACTTCCCAATATCAAAAAATATACCGACGAAATGAGAATCGAAACCACTATCGGCGTCGGCACTAATCTTTATCTCACTGTAAATGTAAATAATAACTAAAATATATGAGGAGTATCTATGAGTACATATTTTCACTCCGTTGAACTGGAAGTGGACAAGTGTTGCGGATGTACTAACTGCCTTAAGAGATGCCCTACCGAAGCTATAAGAATACGCGAGGGTAAGGCTCATATTCTTTCGGAAAGATGTATCGACTGCGGCGAATGTATTCGAGTTTGTCCACATCACGCCAAGAAAGCGCACAGCGCTGAACTTGAAGATATTAAAAAATTTAAATATAACGTAGCTATACCCGCTCCCGCGCTTTACGGTCAGTTTAACAACCTCGACAACGTAAATATCGCGCTTACGGGTTTAAAAGCCATAGGCTTCGACGAGGTTTTCGAGGTATCGAGAGCCGCGGAGCTTGTGTCGGAAGCTACAAGAAAGCTTATAAAAGCAGGCAAGGTCGAAAAGCCTGTAATCAGCTCGGCTTGTCCCGCTGTAGTAAGGCTTATTAAAATCCGTTTCCCCGAGCTTTGTTCCAACGTTCTTCCGCTTTTGGCTCCGATTGAAGTCGCGGCTAAAACCGCTAGAAAAGAAGCTATCGAGAGAACAGGGCTTAAATCCGAGGATATAGGCGTATTCTTTATAACCCCCTGCCCCGCTAAAGTTACCGAGATCCACACTCCGAACAGCGTCGAAAAATCCGCCTGCAACGGAGCTATCGGTATCTCGAGAATCTATCCCGAACTCACAAAGGCTATGGATCACTTAGAGCATATCGAATCGTTGAGCCGTTCGGGACTTATCGGCATAGGCTGGGCTACCTCGGGCGGAGAAAGCGCCGGAATTTTAAGGGATAAATACCTCGCCGCCGACGGTATCGAGAACGTTATAAGAATCCTTGAGGAACTCGAGGACGAGCATATCCGCGACGTGGATTTTGTAGAGCTTAACGCCTGCTCGGGCGGATGTGTAGGCGGAGTTTTAACCGTCGAGAATCCGTATGTTGCCCAGGCTCGAATCCAAAAGCTCCGAAAGTATCTGCCCGTAACAATGAACCATCTCGAAAACGACGATATGGATAATATGAACTGGGAAAACGAGCTTCAATTCGACGCGGATATATTCCGCCTCAGCGACGATATATTCAAGGCTATGGAAATGATGGATAAGATGGAAAACATCTGCAAGGATTTACCCGGATTAGACTGCGGTTCCTGCGGATCTCCTACCTGTCGGGCTATGGCTGAGGATATTGTTAAGGGCAACGCCAAGGAAACCGACTGTATCCATAAGCTAAAGGCTCAGATTCAGAAGGTCTACGACCAGCTTAAAGACACACTTTAATAATTCACAATTACAAGCTTAAATAAAACGGAGATTATAATGACTGTAAAAGAACTTATCGAAAAACTCGATTTAAAAATTCTCGTAGAGGATGATTTAGACCACGAGGTAAACGACTGCTATATCGGCGATTTGCTCAGCTGGGTTATGGGCAGAGCTCCCGAGGACAGTGCGTGGCTCACGGTTATGGGTAATATTAACTCAATCGCGGTAGCTACCCTAGCCGACGTAAGCTGTATTATACTTGTGGAAAACGCGGCTTTGGATGAAGAAGCAAAGAACAAAGCCGAGATGCACGGCGTAAATATTCTCCAATCCGAAGAAAACAGCTACAGTCTCGCGGTTAAAATCAGCGAGTTGATTTAAATGAAATATTTTTACGATTTACATCTTCACTCCTGCCTGTCGCCGTGCGGCGATATGGATATGACGCCAAACAATATTGTCAATATGGCTAAAATCCTCGGGCTCGATGTTATCGCTTTAACCGACCACAACACCTCCCTGAACTGCAAAGCGGCTCTGGAAGTCGGAAAAGAGATAGGACTTCTCGTAATTCCCGGAATGGAGCTCACCACGAGCGAGGATATTCACGCGGTATGCCTTTTCCCCACCTTAGAAAAGGCAATTAGCTGGAGCGAGTATGTAGACGAGCGCAGAATTAAAATTAAAAACAAAGCCGAAATCTACGGGCGACAGGTCATAATGAATAACCGCGACGAGGAAATCGGCGAAATCGAAGCTCTGCTTCTGCCCTCGAGTAACATCAGCATTATGGAAGCTTACTCAAAGGTCAAAGAATTCGGCGGTATATGCTACCCCGCTCATATCGACCGCGAC
>JAHKZS010000060.1 GCA_020626545.1 bacterium | reverse complement strand
GTTGATTTAGTTGCTTAATGAAGAAAGAATCGCTCTTGCAAATTATAGGATTGAAAAAGCAAAAACTTGTTTAAAGGCATCGAGAATCCTTCTGAAAGATGAATGTTATTCTGATAGCGCCAATCGCTCTTACTATGCGATATTTCATTCAATAAACGCAATTAACGCTCTCGATAATGTTGGATTTAAAAAGCATTCCGGCGTACTATCAAATTTCAACCTAAAGTATATAAAAACTAACATCATAGAAAAAGAGTACGGCAAAATTGCAAATGCCGCGTTTGATATACGAAAAGATAATGATTATACCGATTTTTATGTTGCTTCAAAAAAGGAAGTAATTGATCAATATGAAAGCGCCGTTGCATTCGTAGATAGAATCGAAAAATATATTAAGGGCGAAATCGATTCTCAATAATAACAAAAAGCACCGAGCAAAACTCGGCTATCAAATCATCAAATTATTATAAGAAAATATTATATCATCAAAAAAGCATCAATTTCGAGTTTGGTGCTTTTTTGTTTTTCAAGAATGGCTTAAACACTGGGTAAAACAGCATTTTGCAAACATTTGTTCAGCTGCTCCAAAACCGCGTGCCGAGGGTTCAAGTCCTTCTGCCCCTGCCAAATAAAGACTACGGTATTGATACAATATCGCAGTCTTTTTTGTGTTTATACGCTGTTTCATGAGATATTAGCGCAAAAATGCCCTGCCGGAAAGGTTTAAATCAGACTTCCGACAGGGATTTTTTAGATTTTTACTATGCTATCGTTTGAATATTAGGGGGTAATCGTTTGTTCCGTCAACTCGAAAAAAAACGAAGAATGTCTTGTCAAAGTGTCCGTTCTCTACGGTATGGCACAGATATACAAAACGAGCATAGACCTCATCATCGAGAAGTCTTTGCCCGTTTTTCTTTTTTATGATGATTAATACTATTATCAAAATTAATAATCATCATTGAAAAGATATAATTTTTGTTGTATCATATACTTGTATCAATGAAATGAGGTGAGCGTTATAGCTAAAAAGAAAGAAAAGCAATACGTGAGCAATAATGCTCAACTTATAGCTGAATGGAATTGGGATAGAAATACTGAATTAGGGTTTGACCCCCAAAAACTAACTTTAGGAAGCGGAAAAAAAGTATGGTGGAAATGTCGTAATGGACACGAATGGCAAGCAACTATTGATAAACGTACAGCTGGTAAAGGATGTCCCTATTGTTCTGGAAGATTGGTTTCAGATGCTAATAGATTAAGTGTAATTAAACCAGATATTGCTGAAACTTGGGATTATGAAAAAAATCATCCAATAACACCTGACAAAGTATCTTTTTCAAGTAACAAAAAATATTGGTGGAAGTGTTCTGTAGGCCATTCATGGAGTGCGTCTTGTAATAGCAGGAGTAATGGCAATAATTGTCCGTATTGCTCTGGACGTATTGCTTCTTCTAAACATAATTTAGCAGCTCTTCTTCCTGAGCTTGCTTCTGAATGGGATTATGATAAAAACGAGAGCAACTTGCCTGAAGAGTTCACTCCATATTCTGGAAAGCAAGTATGGTGGATATGCCCTAAAGGACACTCCTACAAAAAAAGTATCGCTAAAAGGAGCGCTGGTTTTGGTTGTCCAATTTGCTCCAACAGAAAAGTCGTTAGTGGTGTTAATGACTTAAAAACTACTCACCCCTATCTTTCAACTGAATGGAATTATCAAAAAAATGAGCCACTCACACCAGAAGCCTTCCATGCAGGTAGCAGCAAAAAAGTGTGGTGGGAATGTGCAAAAGGTCATCAATGGGAGGCTAGTATTGTAAATAGAACTCGCAACCGAAATTGCCCCTATTGTTCCGGAAAAATTGCTTCCCCCGAATGGAACCTTGCTATACATTCTCCTGCACTAATATATTAGAATGGGATTATGATAAAAACCAAGGAGTTTTACCTGATGAGTTTACTCCATATTCAAATAAAAAAGTATGGTGGAAATGCGAGTTTGGACATAGTTGGAAAGCAAGCATAAATAAACGAACAAATGGCTCACGATGCCCTGATTGTTGGAAAGAAATGCGCACATCATTTCCTGAACAGTGCGTTCTATTCTATCTAAAGAAGCATTTCAAAAATATAAGTAATAGTTTTCAATTTGAATTTAACAATTCAACTTATGAGTTTGATATATTTATTCACGATATAAATGTAGCGATCGAATACGACGGCGAATATTTTCACAAGAATAAATTATGCGCAGACAAAAGAAAGAATGATATTGCGAAGCAAGCAGGTTTTCCACTTTATAGAATCAGAGAAACAGGTTGCCCTGAAATAAGTGGGTGCTTTGTTATCCCTGTTATGTCCACATATACCAATAATAATTTTAAAGATTTAGAACAAGCTATTAAAACACTAATAAAAGAACTTATTCATATTGATGATTTTGTATGTATTGAGGAGGACCAAAATGAGATTTTTCAACAATATATTTCGTTAAAAAAACGACGCAGTTTTGCTGTTATGTGTCCTTCTTTGATTGAAGAATGGGATTTCACGAAAAACGGAAAATTGGATCCTAATAATATTTCATATGGCTCTGCAAAGTCGGTTTGGTGGAAATGTAAAAAATGTGGTTATGAATATAAATCTTCTATACACAAACGAAGCAACGGAAGAGGTTGCCCAGCTTGTGCGGGTAAAATCCTTATCGAAGGTAAAAATGATCTTTTAACAAGATATCCAGTTGTTTCAGAAAATTGGGATTATGAAAAAAACTTATTAACCCCAAATAATGTTTTTCCTAAATCACACAAAAAAGTCTGGTGGAAATGCAAAAAATGCGGTTACGAATGGGAACAAACAATTGCTAATAGAACAAGATCAAAAGGTTGCCCTAATTGCGGTAAATAAGCGGAATAACAAATTTACCCAATAATATATTAATAACAAAAAGAAAACCCTACACGATGTAATGTGTAGGGAAACTCTTTACTTATTCGATTCAGTTTGCGTCTCAGTTTCAGTTATCTTTGATTTTTTTTGTTTCGCTTTTATTATCTAGTTTATATACAGTATTATTTTGTGTCGTGGATATAACGGAATTATTTTGACTGAAAAAGCTGTTTCTTTTTTCAACTATACCAAAATACCAACATACACATGTTAGTAAAATTAAAACAATTATTATTGCGTTTAATATATAGAATAATTTACCCTTATTCTTCCCGCGATTTTTAACTATTCTTTCTATAAAATAGAACAAGAAATAAAATACATTAATTAAAACTAACCCAATAATTAAACTAATTAAAACAATCCGATAAATACTAGCATTATGTATATTTTGTAGTACAGAAGAAGAAAAAACAATTCCTCCCATAAAAGTGAGAATCACAGATGCAAAAATACCAAGTATCGCTATATATTCCCTCTGGGATGCATTAATCTTATTTCGAGTTTTGCGATACAACTTATTTGTATTATTTACCTTATCCTGTAAAGCATTAACTTTAGACTTTATACTATTAATATTTTCGTTTTGTGTTATTTTATAATCTGCAGCATCCGAATACGTGATTCTGGCAATATCTAAACTAACATGATCATATAGTTTTTTTATTTGATTGCTAACATCTATAGTTTTACCGTTTTCGTCATTGTTAACTGAACGATACCTTTTTCGCAAAATATCAATGTTTTGACCAAGAATATTGATATCTCCCAAATCACTTTCTTGCTGAACAGTTGTTAAAACACTAAAAATATCTGAATAATAATGTCTAAATTCTTCATCATTATCTTTACTATGATATAAATCTTCTAGCCGCAAGAAAAACTTCTTGCGACTATCTGAAGATTCAAGTACATTTTCTGATTTTGCTAAATCATATAAAAGTTGTATAAATTTCTCTCTATACTCCGTTTCCTTTTTTATATCCACTAAGCTTATTCACTTTCTTCTTTTATTAAGTCTACAGGAATTGTATGGTGATTACCTTTTCCATTTTGATAGATTGTTGCCCACGCACCATTAGGTTTATGGGTCTCTTGAACCATTTGCCAAGGATCAAGTACTCTTTTCTCCTCAATAATATGGTCGACAATTTGCTTAGCTTCTTTATCAACTATGCAATTCACAGTATATTGATTTGTTATTGGCATTGCTCCAAATCCACAAAACCTATAATATGAATTAGGAACCACCGGGCCAAATTGCCATGCTTCTATTTCATCAGGGAACGCAATTGAATCATGCTTCAAAAAATATTTTTGAATGTAGTAAAGAATTTTTTGTAGCTGCAAATTACTAATAGGGCAATCATCTTCAACACATTTTGTAATGATATATTTTGATAAATCCACAGCATATACATTTAATGATTTCAACATATTGTAGCCTCCCTTCTTGAAATCAGAGGTAAAATTCCTCTAATATTATTTTACACCAAATATTATAAAAATACTATAGGTATAATCAACAAAGTTCACATATAGAAAATGTATTATATAAACAAATTATATGCAAAATAACCAATAATGTGTCACAACATTCAAAAAAGTGTATTACATTTTGTATCAAAACCAGAATCCTTTGCCATCAATTTTTGGCTTCGGAAAGCGATTTCCGAAGCCTTTTCTCTTTTAATTCTACCAAAAATTCTACCATCTTTTCCCTGTTTACAGCTTGCGGTAAAAATAACAACGCCGCAACCGAGGGACGCACGCTATTCATTTATATTCTTTGTTCCTTTTCTTCTTGGCATAGTAAAACCTCCTATGGTTTATTCTACCATAGGAGGTGCTGTTTTTCTATTGTCTACTTTTCACGGAGCTGTTCATCACTTTCCGAAACCTTTTCTCTTTTTATTCTAAAATCGTTTTGCGGCATTATTTGTTTTCTAAAATTCTTATTGCCTTTTTGTACTTCTCCGCTCTCTCAAGTGCCTTATCATCCACTGTGTCAAGCCTCGTAAGGTCGCTATTGTGTTTGAGGTCGGCGAGTTTTACTTTTGAGGCTATCGGGTTTGACTTAATTGTTCTGACGTAATCGAGATAAGGTACACTGTCATCGTGAGTCATCAAAGCGATTGCATCGATGACTTCCTTGGGGAAGAATCTTGATAAATCATCGAGTGTTGTATCCGTATCTTCGACAACGTCATGCAGCAGAGCTACGCAGGTGGAATATTCGTCATCCATCTGCTCGGCTAAATGGAACGGATGGTAAACATACGGCATTCCGCTTTTATCAAGCTGGTTTTTGTGAGCGTCAAAAGAAATCTTCAGCGCCTTTTTGGTTAAGTCAGTGTAGATCATTTCGCAATCTCCCGTAACATTTCGCAAAACTTATATGGTATTTTAAGATTTCCGTTTTTTACTTGTGTCAATCGTTTTTCTAAAAACAAAGTATCTATCATAAAGATACTCGGTTATCAAATTTACCGCCATATTCAAAATCGTCACGAAAATATCGTTCCATCCGCAAGTATCAGCCAGATAGCTTCCCAATATAGTTGAAACAGGGGTAAATACGGCGTAGAAGACGGCAACCTTCAACATCGCGATAGGTATATTTCCTGCGGAACGGAATGTAAAACGCCTGTTTAACGTAAAATTCCAAAGCACAGACAGCGTCAGCGCGATAAGATATTTAGGCCAGTAAGCCCACGGCGTAAAGCTGTCCAGCAGTGCGAATGAAACAAATTCAATAACTCCCGCGGATATTGAGAACAGCACAAATTTGACGCTTCGTATAAATTCTTTTCGTTTATTCAACTTCCGACACCTCCGCATCAGTCAGTTATTTATCCTCTTAAAGTTTACAGCGTTGGACTTATAGAGATTTCTAAAAACCTTGTAGTTGTGCTCATAAACAGCCCTGTTCTTCGGAATGGGATTATATACGTGATTGGATTTTACAAGGCGGCGCGATAATTCGAGTACATCCTCACCCCTGATGCCCGCCGCGACAACAAGCGCTGTACCCATCGCTCCGATTTCACGGGTGTTGTTGACCGTCTCAACTGTTTTCCCCGTAATATCCGCAAGCATCTGGCACGTAACCTCAGCCAGAGCTCCTCCTCCGACAAACCTTATAGTATCGGAGGTTTTAACCTTTTTCTCCTGGCACTCAAGCAGCCAGCGCATATGATAGCAAATGCCTTCCAGAACAGCGCGGAGCATATCTCTCTTGTCGTTTTCGATTCTTATATTGAAGAACATCCCACCGGCATTTGAGTCCTCGAACGGACAACGGTTACCATGAAGCCACGGGGTAAAGATTACTCCGTTTGCTCCCGCGGGAGCCTTTTCGACTTCTTCGGAGAGATAGTCAAAGAGGCTTGTATAATTACCCTCGGCAGCATCCGCCACGGTTTCGTTATCGGGATATACGCCGAGCTCGTCCATCGCCAGATGCTTCATAGCCCATTCGTAGCATTTCCCCGCCGTTTCTAATTCAGCGTAATAGTTGAAGTAACCGTGTTTTGCGGACAGCACTCCGGTTATCATCGCGTTGATGTCGACTGCTTGGTGATCCATAAAGGTTGATACCCATCCCGATGTCCCGACATAGATGTGCGTATCTCCGGGGCTTGTACACCCCGCGCCGATATTAACAAAGGTAGTATCTCCTCCGCCTCCGAACACGCGAATCCCCTCGACAAGCCCGAGCTCCTGAGCCGCTTTTTTCGTGAGCGTGCCGACCTGATCCGTACAGTCGATAATGTCGGGCATATGGTCGGGATTGACCTTATACATTTTTAAAAGACCTTTGTTCCAGCCTTCCTTACCCTTTCGTGTGTCGTATAGGAAAGTCGCGAAGGCTGTATCAGCCGTCCTTACAATTCTGCCTGTACAACGGGATACGAGATAGTCGCCTATATCCAGCCATTTGTAGATTTTTTTATATACTTCCGGCTCGTTATTTTCAACCCATTTGTACTTCCACACAGGGTCTTTGGCGCTCGTTGAGCCGGCATAATTTACACGCAGATTTCTCAGCAGTTTATAAAGGCTGCATCCCGAAACCTTGATTACGCCGCTGCCCATACATTCCTTGTATTCCTTATAGCCCTTTTGATCGAGATAGTTCATCGGACGCCTGAGAGCTTTGCCGTCCTTATCAACAAAAACCGCTCCCTGCATCTGTGAGCAGAACGCCATTCCCTCTATCTCATCGGGCTTAACATTCGACTTCTTCAACAACTCACGCGTAGTTGAGCAGAGCGCTGACCACCATTCCTCCGTGTCCTGCTCAGCGCCGCCGTTATCGGTAACGTAAAGACCATACCCCGCGGAAGTCCGAGCTATGAGGTTAATTTGTGAATCGATTTGAAACAGACAGGTTTTTACACTGCTTGTTCCGAAATCATAAATGATAACGTACATTTTCTATTCCTCTCACTCTTTCAGATGGACGTTCCAACCAGTATCAACCTTCTCGTGAACCTTGCTGAGAGTCTCCTCGTCCAGCTCAGGCCAGTCAACCACGGTGCTGGCTTTATCCTTTACCAGAAACGCTTTTTCGGCGCACAGAGCAATCGGCGTATCGGCGAGAGAATCGGAATAGAAATTATCAATTACCGGAAATCCGTGGTCAATAATATACTGCGCCTTTTCCTGCGCGTACATCAGATTATTCAAAAACACTCCGTATTTACGGTTATATTCCGTAGCAATAAAGTTTACACCGAGTCTCTTTGCGATAGGCCCGATAACGCAGTCGGGCGACGCGCTGATGATAAGATCGTCGGGCTTCTTTTGCGCCAGATACCAAGACGCAATTTTACCCTCGTTTTTATCCCAGTAACGCTCGATTTGTTCCTCAAAATCATCTACCATCGTCAGATAACCGAAGAATTCTCTCTGCATCTCATACTCAGGTATCTTGCCGAGCTTACGCAGAATCAAATTTTTGATTATCTTCGGGGCAAAGGTAAAATACATCTTGGGATGTTTTTTCATACACCACATACAAAAACCTATAGAACAGTCAGTCGGATAAATTGTTCCGTCAAAATCATACACATTCATTTTATTACCTCTTATGTCTATTTTTACGCGGGAAAAGTTGAGCCGCTTATTTCAGTATCATATCATTTATTATAACAAAACCAGCATAAAAAAACAACATTCCTGAAAAACACACTGTAATATTCCCGAACATCCATTGACTAAAACAGTATAAAAGAGTAAAATAAACGTATATTGCTGACTTATCTATGCCGCGGGGATAACCGCGGAGAATAATAACATTTAAAAGCGATTATATTAATCAAAAACAGGAGGACAACAATATGGGACTTTTCGGCAAAAAAAGCAATAATACTCCCTCGAACTCAAACACAAAAAACTATTTAAAAATTGATATGACACAAAACGGGGCGGAATACACATTTATGCTGGACGGCAGACTTGACACAAAAACATCCCCGAAACTCGACGACAAAATCAATGAAATAGTTAACGACGCTAATAAGATAATTATTGATCTTAAAGATCTGGAATTTATCTCCAGCGCGGGACTTCGCGTACTGCTCGGAACGTTGCAGACTATGGAGGGTAAAGGAGAAATGGTTGTACTAAATCCCTCTCCGGCTGTAATGGAAGTTTTTGTGCTTACAGGCTTCAACCGCTTGTTCAACATCAAATAAATTTGCGGCTGTATCGAAATAACGGAGAATACTTATGATTGAAAAACTTAAAGACGCAAGAACCTACGAATTGATTCTCGCCTTAGCGTCAACCGCAACAATATTAGTGTTCAGCATTCCCTTCTTTTTTGAAGCGAGGTTGCAACCGTATCTATGGGAAATCGGCGTAGATTCACTGGGAGGTCTTATAACCGCGGCGCTGTTTTACGGCTGTATGTCGCAAAAGGGCGCAGGCATAAGAGCGTTTAGATTTCTGACAATTTTGGTAGGTTTCTGTTTTGTTGTAAACGAAGCGATATACCTTACCGTACTTGTACCTGAACACCGAACTCTCTGTTTCGTTTTCTGTCTTTTGAGCAAGCTTATCGACCTTGTGATGATTTTTCTCTTTTACCTGTATGTAAAAGAAACGCTTGCCTTTGAGGGTAAGCTCGCGGCTGCCGCGGACAAAATAGTTCCAATTCTGCTGATAATTCAAACGCTTATTTTGCTTGCGAATATTATAACCCCGGTCACCTTCACAATTGACGCCGCGGGCATGTATCTGAACACGGAGATTAACTTAATAGAGGAAATTGCCCTTACCGTAACGTCTGCTCTTACGACAATCCTGATATTAATGTCGCATAACCCGTTCGGTCAGAAAGCGGCTGCTTTAACATTCATTTACTTACCGCTTATTGAATTCATTCTGCTCGGCGGAAAATTCGGCGAAGCCGGCCAATACGGTGTTATTTTAATGACGCTTATCATAATGTACTGCGTAATATCTAATTCCAAGAGCAGTAAGTTGGCGGCTACCGAAGCCGAGCTCAATACGGCTACGGAAATTCAGGCAAGTATGCTTCCCTCGACATTTCCGGCTTTTCCCGAACGTAATGAGTTTGAAATCTATGCTTCTATGGATCCCGCAAAAGAAGTCGGCGGAGACTTTTATGACTTTTTCCTGATTGACGACGATCACCTCGCGATAGTTATAGCGGACGTATCCGGAAAAGGCATTCCCGCGGCGCTGTTTATGATGTCCTCAAAGATTCTCATAAATGACCACGCCTCTATGGGCGGTTCTCCCGCGGAAATACTCGAAATAGTAAACAAACAGATTCACGCCAACAACAGAGCCCATATGTTTGTGACCGTTTGGCTTGGAATACTCGAAATCAGCACAGGTAAGCTAACCTCCGCGAGCGCGGGTCATGAGTATCCTATGGTAAACACAAACGGTTCATATGAACTCCTAAAGGATAAACACGGGCTTGCTGTCGGCGCGGTGGGATTTTCCAAGTATGAAAACACCGAAATACAGCTTAAGAAGGGAGACAGCATATTTGTCTACACCGACGGCGTCGCTGAGGCTACAGACGCAAACAATAAGCTCTTCGGTACAGACCGCGCCCTAGAAGCGCTCAACGCTGTCCACGATGGCGCGTCACAAGAGGAAGTCTTGGCGGGAGTCAGAGCCGCTGTCGACGCTTTTGTAAAAGACGCTCCTCAGTTTGACGATTTAACTATGGTCGGATTAAAATATAACGGCGCAAAGGCAACAACGATAAAAAAGGAACAATAATAAGGAACTTGTCTTTAGAGCCGATTAACAAATTTCCCGAAAAGCATACTTTCGCTAAAGATGAATTCTGGCGCGTAAGGTATATTCACTTTGCATTGACATTCTCCATACGCTGTGATAGTATTCGGGTTAAAGGGCAATATTATCGTTGCCCAATAACCAAAGAGGATGTTAATTATGGATTTAAACTTACTGGAACAGGTAAACCCTGTATTCAATACCGCGAAAATGACAGTTTTCCAGCTCGCCTCAATGGGAGATAAAGACGCGGCTGAAATTGCCGAAAAACTTAACCTGACTTTTGAAGAAACGCAGAACAGCGCAACTTCCAAAACTTCTCCCGAACTGATGGCTTTAAACAATATTATGCTTGAAACACGTTATCGCACTTCTATCGCGATTGCTCGGCATTTAGGCTATAAAACGATCGTGGATCTGCCCTGCGGATACACCCCGCGGGCTAAAATGTTATCACAAAAAGGTATCACATATTACGGCTTGGATCTTCCCGCCGCAATCGCTGAGGCCGAGCCTGCGATTCTATCCTTGATTGATGAAGATAAGCGCTCTTTGGTGCATTTTTGCGGTGTGGACGCTACTAACGGAGACTCCTTGAAAAAAGCGCTTAAGGACGCGGAGGGACCTCTATGTATTACGACCGAAGGTTTGTTGATGTATTTTTCCGATTCCGAAGCAGGCGCCCTGTGCGATAATATACGTATGCTTCTTAAAGAACACGGCGGTTACTGGCTGACTTCCGATCCCGAAGCATCTATGCAATACCTGTTGACGTTGCAGCCGATCGCGGGAGAAAGATTCAAGGAAATCTTAATGCAAAGCATAAACAGAGTGCAGGATAAGTCGGACGTTAACGTAGGAAAGAACGCGCTTAACGTCAGCCCCCAAGGCGATACGGCTCAAAATATGAAAAACGCGATGATGTTTTTAGCTAGTCACGGATTAAAGGCTGAGCGCGTTATTATCGCGGATTATATGCCCGAGCTGAAATGCTTGGAAAATATAACGCACGAACAGGCTCAGGCGATTAAACAGAATATGCAAAAATGCTCTTTCTGGAAAATCACAACTATGGATACCGACGCGGCAGTTGATACCGCGGATTTAAAATCCGAGAGCTTTGATATGCAGGCTTATGTAAAGAACGGCACATTGAACCTTTGTCTGAAAGGCAGAGTTGATACATTAACAGCTCCCGATATGCTGACGATGTTTGAGAGAGCCAAAGCGGAGCACGAGCTTAGTTCGGTAGTAATAGACTGTAACGAGCTAAGTTATATTTCATCGGCGGGACTGCGCGTTCTGTTGATTATGAAAAAGGGATGTACGGGCGGTGTGAAACTGACCGGTATTAATCAAGTCGTTAGAGAAATATTGGAACAGTCCGGTTTTGACTCTATCTTAGATGTTGCCGATTAGTTGATACCGCTTTGAAAGAAGCTGTTTTCACTAAACTATCTTTCAGTTATTTATACCAATATAAATAAAAAAGTAGACACTTTTTGGGTGTCTACTTTCTTTTTTTCAGTTTCACAGCGTGATTAAGCTGTTTTTATGTTTTATTGTCCGCGCAACATGGACTGATTATTTCTAAAAGCGGTCAGAATTTTCCGCTTTGATACGGTTCTATACCGCACAATTTAAGAGGTTCTTTGCCGATTACTTCGTAGTCAATTCCGACGGATTCAAACTCCTTGAGTAAGATGTCTATAAATCGGTCTGCCGTAAACGACTGTATAAGCGTAAGATAGAAATTATGGTTGACGCAAGCAATTTCGCATCCGATATCGAACACTCCGGGTTCAGCTGTCACCCACAGCGCCTCAATATACGGATCAGCCGAGCCCATGGAACGGCTGTTTGTATAGGAAACGGCAAAACTCCATCGCGGATTCCCCGCGGATTTCGCGATTGCTCCCAGCTTAATTTCCAGCGGAAGCTGACCCAATTTCGCGTAAGTCTGTTTCCTCTGTTTCATAGCCCAAAGAGAGTTCTCGGGCTGGGCTTGAAGCATTAATTGTCCGCGCGCCATTGTACAGGATTTCATAAGGTCGTCTAAGGATACATCCTTCGGAAAATCCAGTTCTATTATATTCGCGAACATACGGTAGTTTTCACGAACTCCCAGCATCGCCTTGTGATCTATCGCTACGGATACGCTGACGGTCTTTTCGTTATCGGGATCATATTTTCTTGCGGCTCTCGCCATCATAACCGCTATCATAGCATTCGGGCTTCCGTCAAAATCCTTGCAATACTGAATTAATTGCGGCTCTTCCAATTTTATATAATGTACTTGAGGAGGTGTATTATCTCCCGTATCAGCCCGGTAAAAATCCTCCGTGGTCTGTTTTGTGTAGAGCGGTTCCTCCGCGGAGTCAATGTCGAGATTGGCAAAGGGATTTCCTGTTTCGGACTCGGGAATCACATCTCCCGGCAGGCGTACTCCCTCGGGGTCGAGTTTTTGACCTGTCTTACGAGTCAGATAGAGAAAAAGCGCGCTCTTAATATAAGGGAATACTCCCGCGCCGTCTGTAAGCGAGTGACTAATCTCAAACGCCATACGCTTTCCCTCAAACTTCCAAGCTGCTAAATGGTAATTTGACTCGGCTGAATTAAAGATTATAGGTTCCCATGTATTTCGCACTGTTATCGGAAGCGGATTGGGTTCAGGATAAACATCGTTATCTCTTAAGACTGACTTTACATAGAAATACGGATAGCGTGCTCTAAGCTCCTCCGCGACGATTCGGAGAATCTCGCCGTCTATCTCCTCTTTCAGTTCAACCGCCACACACATTGTGTTGGGATGTTCTGGTGTAGACATATATAACATCGGCTCGTAAAATTCTTTCATATTGTTTACTTCCTCAAAATAAAAATTGCTGATTTTCTTCCTAAATAATACAACAAAAATATCTCTTTGTAAACAGCAACACTGTATTCGTGACACTTACTCACATCGGTTTGTAACGCGAACTTTTTTATTTTAAATAATAACGGCTGACTTGCGGTTGCAAGCCAGCCGTGTTGAATATACTAAGTATTTTAGTTGAACTGAGAATTGTAGATTTCGCTGTAAAGTCCGCCGAGTTCCATTAAGGAGTCGTGGTTACCTGTTTCTACAATATTACCGTCCTTCATAACGAAGATAAGATCCGCGTTCTTGATAGTGGAAAGTCTGTGGGCGATTACGAAGCTTGTTCTTCCGCTTGTAAGCGAGTCCATAGCTTTCTGAATCAAGATTTCTGTTCTTGTATCTACGTTACTTGTAGCTTCGTCGAGGATAAGCATAGGAGCGTTCTCGGTCATAGCTCTGGCGATAGTAACAAGCTGTTTCTGTCCCGCGGAAAGAGCGCTCTCTTTCTGAATAACTGTATCAAGTCCGTCGGGGAGAGTAGATACATAGTGGCTGAGGTTAGTTTCTTCGAGAATTTCCTGAAGTCTGTCTTCGTCAACATTCTTGAGGTTGTAAACGATATTCTCTCTGAGCGTACCGTTGATAACCCATGTTTCCTGTAAAATCATACCGAAGATTTCTCTGAGTTCATGACGGGACATATCCTTAATAGATACGCCGTCAACTAAGATATCACCGCTGGTGATTTCATAGAAACGCATCAACAGGTTAACAAGAGTTGTTTTACCCGCGCCTGTGGGACCGATAATAGCAACCTTCATACCGGGCTGAATTTTACCCGAGAAGTTTGTAATAGTAAGCTTTTTGGGATCATAGCCGAAGCATACGTCCTTAAACTCAACTTCGCCTCGGATTTTGCTGTGGTCGAGAAGCTGTTTCTTATCGCTCTCGTCGTCGAGTTCTTCTTGCTCGAGAAATGTAAATACTCTGTTACAAGCGGCTGTACCGAGCTGAATAGTCGAGCTCGCCTGACCAATCTGAGCGAGAGGCTCCTGGAAGAGCGATACATAGATGATAAAGCCTGTAATTACGCCGATATCGGAGATAGCTCCGCCGGCAAAGAGAAGTCCCGCAACAATAAGAACCGACGCGTAAGTGAGATACGATACAAACTGCATCGCAGGCTCGATAAGAGTACCGATAGCCTGAGATTTGTACATAATTGTACCGAACATATCGTTTTTCTGTTTGAACTCCTCAACCTTTTTATCTTCAGCGTTAAACGCCTTGATAACGAGCTGGCCTGAGTAATTTTCTTCTACAGTAGCGTTAACGTCACCGAGAATCTGCTGGTTCTTATCGAACAGCGGCAGAGCGAACTTAAAGGTAAGTCCGATGATAATAAGCATAACAGGCAGCGAGCATACTACTACAAGCGCCATCTGCCAGCAAGCGATAAACATAGCGATAAATACGCCGACAAGCATAACGCCCGACTGTACCAGCATACTTACTGAGTTCTGAAGCGATGTGCTGAGAATATCAACGTCGTTGGTGATAACGGAGAGGATATCACCGGTCTGTGTAGTATCGAAATAATCCAAGGGCATTTTGTTGATTTTTGAGGAAATCTGTCTTCTTAAATCCTTGGAGAATTTCTGGATAATAGTATTGAGAATAAAGCCTGAAACAAATCCGGCGAAAAACGCTATAGCGATATACGCTACAAGAATCATCGCGTAATTGAGTACGTTATCCATATTGATAACGAAATTACCGCCGACAGCCTGTTTACCTACAGGAGAAATCTCATTGGTAAGACTGCGGATTGTACCCGGAGTTAAAATCGTAGCGATAACGGATATAATCAGCAGAACTATTGATACGATAAAGGGAACATAGTAATTGCGGAAAGCCTTTACAAGACTACCGAGCTTATTCTTTTCCTTAGCAGGAGCATTTACGTTTGTACTCATAATCCTAACTCCTCCTTACTAAGCTGTGATAATGCAATTTCCTGATATACAGGACAATTTCTTACAAGATCATAGTGCTTACCGATACCGACCATCTTACCGTTATCCAGTACAACAATCTGATCAGCGTCCATAATAGTACCAACGCGCTGCGCGATGATAACTCTTGTGGTTTCGGGAAGCTTCTCCGCGATACGGCCTCTGACTGTTTTATCTGTTCTATAGTCGAGAGCTGAGAATGAGTCGTCGAAGATAAGAATCTCGGGCTTAGTAGCAACCGCTCTGGCGATACAAAGTCTCTGCTTCTGACCGCCTGAGAAGTTCGAACCTCCCTGAGCGACAGGAGATTCATACTCGTTTCTCTTCTTCATAACGAACTCGTCGGCGTCGGCGATTTGAGCCGCCCATCTGATATCCTCGAGAGTCATCTCGGGATCCTTAAACGCGATGTTTTCCTTGATATTGCCTTTAAAGAGGAAACCTCTCTGCGGAGCGTAACCGATTTTATCTCTTAAGTCCTTCTGGAGAACGTCTTTAACATTTACGCCGTCTACGAGAACTTCGCCTCGTGTACAGTCAGCCATACGGGGAATCATATTGATGATAGTCGTTTTACCGCTGCCTGTGGCGCCGATAAACGCAATAGTTTCACCCTTTTTAACTTTAAATGAAATATCGGACACAGCTTCTTTATCCGAACCGGGATAAGCGAAGCCGACATTTTTAAATTCAATTGTGCCTTTTTCCTTAAAATCAACGGGTTTATCTGTATCAAGTACGGAAACCTCGTGGGAAATAACCTCGTTAACACGCTTAGCGCTGACGCTGGCTCTCGGCCAGATAACGATAAGTGTAACGATAAGTACAAAGGACATAATAATCTGGCTCGCGAGCATAACGAACGCATTAGTAGCGCTGAAAGCAACCGCGGCTTTTTCCATATTCATACCGTTGAGAACATAAGCGCTTGCCCAAAGGATAGAAAGGGAAAGACCGGTCATAACCATCATAACAAGTGGTGTGAATACCGAAAGAACTCTACCCGCGAAAATCTGTACCTTTGTAAATGATGTGTTTACCTTTTCAAATTTTCCTTCCTGATAAGACTCAGCGTTGAACGCTCTTACAACTCTTACGCCTGTGAGGTTTTCTCTGGACGCAATATTGAGCGCGTCGGTCAACTTCTGAACCACTCTGTACTTAGGCGTTAACATCATAAGTAAAACGAAAACAGCCGCGACAAGCAGGAACAGCCAAACAGCAGTAACGATTGTTAAAGATGTGCTGGCGTATTGCAGAAGCAGAATAACAGACCAAACCATTACGACAGGAGCTAAGAACGCTGTCTTTAAGAATGTGAGCCACGCGAGATGGACATTCTGCATATCGTTAGTGGTTCGAGTGATTAAAGATTCTGTCGAGAAAGAAGCGAAATCCGCGATAGCGAAATTATTAACTCTCTCATACATTCTTTGTCTAAGACCTGTAACGGTACTGCTGGCGGTTGCGCTGGCTACAAATCGGATAACAACCTCGACCGCCGCCATCATAATAGCGCATATAACCATAGTAAGACCATACTGCCAGATCTCCGCCACACCGTTTTGCCTGCTGTTCTGTACAGCGTTTGTGAGCAAGCTGATGTAGCTTACGATTTGCATCATGAAGTAAACTTCGCCGATTGTAAGTAAGAAAATGGCGATAACTGATACCCAGTTTTTTACCTTCATGTTTTTACAAAGTAGATTAAACATGACATCCCCTCTTATAAAAATATTTTTACGGCAACTGCCGTCCGTTACAAAATCCGTCTAACCGCCCTTTAAACTTTTCGCGGTAAATTGCTTTCTAAATCCAAAAGCTTTACGCGAAAATATTAAAAAAGCGCGTTTCAAAATTTTGTCATACAGTATATTTTACATCAAAAAAACAATAAAAGCAAGTAATAATTACAAAATCCGACCTGTTTTTTGAAAAACATAGTACAAAACGACTAAACAAGTATCAGTATCGCGTCATTCTTATCACAAAGCTGTTCTGCCCTTCGTTTTTACTTGCGAATAACTTTGCTTGCTATTTTTGCGGTTATGGGTTAAACTTAAAGGCGATAGATATTTAATAAGAAGGAGATTCGGATATGGAATTGATTCAGAGTTTTTCCGTAGACCACACAAAAATTATACCCGGTATTTTTACCAGCCGTATAGATATGGTAGGAGGGGATAAGGTTACTACCTACGATATAAGACTTAAAAAACCTAACCGAGAGCCTGTGATTGACGTAGCGGCTATGCATTCGCTCGAACACATTATCGCGACTTTCCTGCGCAACGATCCCGAGTGGAAAGACGAGGTTATCTACTGGGGTCCGATGGGATGTCTTACGGGATTTTACCTTATACTTAAAGGAAACCGCTCGCCGCGCGAGATTTACGGCTTACTATTAGCGGCGTTTAAGGACGTAGGGAAAGCGGACGAAGTTCCGGGAGCTACCGCCGTAAACTGCGGACATTATCTTATGCACAATTTAGGAATGGCTAAATTATACGCGTCGGAGTTCGCCGATTACCTTGAGCAAAACGCCGATAACGAAAAAATCTTCGAATATCCGAAATCCGAAAGGCTCGTAACCGACGACGGAAAGCATTTCTATGATTCGTAAAAAATGCACTACACAAAAGTAAAAGGAATCCTGTCTAATACAGGCGGAATGAATCTGTACTGAGGGTGTCTACACGGTTGTATTTACTGTGATTCCCGCAGCAAATGCTATCAGATGAACCATAAATTCGAGGATATCGAGGTTAAAAAAAACGCTATTGAGCTTCTCGAGAACACCTTGCGCCGCAAGCGCAAACGAATTATGATCGGTACAGGCGCGATGAGCGACCCGTATATTCCTATTGAAACAAGTTTAGAATACACGAGAAAAGCGCTGTCGCTAATCGAAAAATACGGCTTCGGAGTTACGCTCCAGACTAAATCAAACAGAGTTCTTCGGGATTTAGATATTCTGAAAAGAATTAACGATAAAACAAAAGCCGTCGTACAGATGACCTTAACGACAGCGGACGAAGATTTATGTAAAATTCTTGAACCCGATGTAAGCACGACAAAAGAGCGTTTTGAAACGCTTAAAATTCTGCGTGATAACGGTATACCGACGGTTGTATGGCTTTGTCCGATTTTGCCGTATATAAACGATACCGAGGATAATATCGGACAAATTTTAGAAATGTGCGTTGAAGCGGAGGTTAAGGGCGTTATCTGTTTCGGAATGGGGCTTACTTTACGTGAGGGTAACCGCGAGTATTTTTATGAACAGCTTGATAAAAGCTTCCCAAATTTAAAACAGCGGTATATCCGTGAGTTCAAAAATCAGTATGTTGTAAACAGTCCGCGAAACAGTGTATTGATGAAACAGTTTCACCGCGCTTGTGAAGCGAACGGCATAATGCACAACAACGATATTATTTTTGAGTATTTGCATAAATTCGAGGATAAAAACAACGCTCGTCAACTCAGTTTATGGGATTAATTAGTACTAAAGGCTGACCGCTTGGTCAGCCTTTAGCTTTATCCTTTAGGTATTAAACCCGAAATCAAGATAAACAGTATAAGTATCGGTAAAACAAACTTGAAATAATAAACCATTCCCTTGCCGATTTTTATACCCTTACCCGTATTGGCTTCTTTTTGGAAGTTCTTAAATCCCCAACCGAATTTGTATGTACAGAATACCAGGAATACCAGCGCTCCCGCGGGCAGAAGCAGGTTGCTTACTAAGAAATCCTCCATACCGAGAATGTCCATATTGAACGTCTTAACGCCCGACAACACATTAAATCCGAGCAGACAAGGTATGCTAAGCACAAATATTAACACGGAATTAATTATCGTGGATTTTTTACGCGACCAGCCGAAATTATCTATACAAGCCGAAATCGGATTTTCAAATACCGCGGTTACTGTCGAAAGGCTCGCGAAACTCATAAATATAAAGAATAAGCTTCCCCATAAACGACCGAGCGGCATATTCATAAATATTTTAGGAAGCGCTACAAAAATAAGCGACGGGCCCTCGGCGGGAGCTACATTGTAGCTGAAGCAAGCGGGGAAAATAATCAGTCCGCTCATTATCGCCACGAATGTATCGAGTACCGTAATACTAACAGCCTCGCTCGTAATGGTTTTATCGCGCGACATATAGCTTCCGAAAATCTGCATCGAACCGATACCCAAGCTCAGTGTAAAGAACGCCTGACTCATAGCCGCGCTGACTATATTCATAAGTCCGACCTTTTTTATCGAGTTGAAATCAGGCATAAGGTAGAACTTTAAGCCCTCGCCCGCTCCGCTTAAAAACATACTGTTTACCGCTAAAACAATAATCAACGCCAAAAGCGCCAGCATCATCCATTTGCTCACACGCTCCAAGCCGTTTTTAACTCCGCCGAAGCACACTAAAAATCCGATAAGAACAGTAAGTCCCATAAACAACAGCATTTCCAACGGGTTAGCCAGCATATCGCCGAACACGGCGTCGGCTTGTTCGGTTTTAAGACCGTCGAATGTACCTGTGCCGAATTTCCAAGCGTAGTCTATCATCCAGCCCGAAACGGTAGTATAAAACATCATAAGAAGATAACATCCCGCTAAACAGAACCAACCGTGGATGTGCCACTTACTGCGTTTAGGCTCAAGCTTTTTATACGCTTTTACTATACTAAGTCCGCTTCCGCGTCCGAGCGCAAGCTCCATTGTAAGAATCGGAATACCCATAATCGCGAGAAACAGAAGATAAATCAGCACGAAAAGTCCGCCGCCGTTTTGTCCCGCAACGTACGGAAATTTCCAAACGTTACCGATACCTATAGCACAGCCCGCGCTGACTAAAATAAATCCTAAACGTGATTGAAAACTTTCTCGTTCCATAAATTAATCCCCTCAATATAATATCCTATCTATTATAGAATGTCATAGAGCAAAATGCAATACTAAATCATATTATTTACAGCGATATAATTAGTTGAAGTTTTGCGGATTTTGTGGTAAATTATATAGGTAGATTTAATAAACAATTAACAGAAAAAGCATCTAGGAGAAATATGGACTATTCAACAACTTTATCACAGTTATTTAACATTAAAGAGGAGTACGCTCAGAACATCATAACCCTGCTCGACGAGGGTAACACTATTCCGTTTATAGCTCGTTACCGTAAGGAGATGCACGGTTCGATGGACGACCAGCTTATCCGACAGTTCAGCGAAAAGCTCGATTATCTGCGCGGACTCGATAAACGCAGAGAGGAAATCCGCGAGCTTATTAACGCTCAGGAAAAGCTCACGGAGGAAATAAGCTTATCTCTCGACAAGGCTTCGACATTAAGCGAGCTCGAGGATATTTACCGTCCGTTTAAACCCAAGAGAAAAACGAGAGCGTCTATAGCTAAACAGCGCGGACTTGAACCGCTCGCTCTCGAAATATTAAAACAGGAAAACGGCTTTGACCCCGAAAAATACGCCGAGCAGTTTGTCGACGAGGAAAAGGAAGTTCCTACCTCTCAGGACGCTTTAAACGGCGCTATGGATATTATAGCCGAACAGCTCTCCGACGACGCCGAAATCCGCAAGGAGCTCCGCGTTATATTCCGCCGAAACGCATCGCTTAAATCCTTAGCTTCGGACGAGGATAAAGAGAGCGTATATACTAACTACTACGACTACTCCGAACCCGTTAAAAAGATAGCGGGACATCGTATTCTAGCCGTTAACCGCGGCGAAAAGGAAGGCTTCTTAAAAGTAAGCTTAGTTCTCGACAGCGAACAGCCGTTGGACGTTATCTTCCGTTCTGTTGATAACGGCACAAACTCCTCGTGCTCGGATATTTTAAGAGCCGCGGGCGAGGACGCTTATACAAGGCTTATCTTCCCGTCGATTGAGCGTGAAATCCGCTCGGAGTTAACCGACACCGCTTGTGAAAACGCTATGAAAGTTTTCGCGACTAATCTTAAACAGCTTTTAATGCAGCCTCCCGTAAAAAACAAGACTGTACTCGGACTTGACCCGGGTTACAGAACAGGCTGCAAGGTCGCGGTAGTTGACGGCACAGGCAAGGTTCTCGACACGGCAGTAATCTACCCCACTCATTCCGAGGCGAAAATTGCTCAGTCGAAGAAAAAGCTCCTTGAGCTTATTAAAAAACACAATGTCGATATTATCTCAATCGGAAACGGCACAGCGAGCAAAGAAACCGAAATGTTCGCCGCCGACGCGATTAAGGAAGCCGACCACACGGTTTATTATATGGTAGTAAGCGAAGCGGGCGCTTCGGTATATTCGGCGTCTAAATTAGCCGCGACAGAACTTCCCGAGTTAGACTTAACGCTTCGAAGCGCGGTATCTATCGCGAGAAGATTACAGGATCCGCTCGCGGAGCTTGTAAAGATTGAGCCGAAAGCGATCGGCGTAGGCCAGTACCAGCACGATATGCCCCAAAAGCGTCTCGAGGAAACGCTCGACGGCGTTGTCGAGGACTGCGTAAACTCAGTCGGCGCGGATTTAAACACCGCGTCACCCGCCCTGCTTTTAAGGGTGTCGGGACTTAACTCGACCGTTTGTAAAAACATAGTCGCTTACCGTGAGGAAAACGGCGCGTTTAATTCAAGAGCCGAACTAAAAAAAGTTCCTAAGCTCGGCCCGAAAGCGTTCGAACAGTGCGCGGGATTTTTACGTGTTCCCGAAAGCCGAAACCCTCTCGACAATACAGGCGTTCACCCCGAGAGTTACTCGACCGCGAAAGAGCTTTTAAAAACCGTCGGCTACTCCGACGCCGAGATTAAATCGGCTAAGTTCGGCGATATCTCGTCGAGGGTGATTAAGTTCGGCACAAAGGCTCTCGCCGAAAAACTCGGTATGGGGCTTCCGACGCTTCTCGATATTGTAAACGAGCTCGCTAAACCCGGCAGAGATCCGCGTGACGAAATGCCCAAGCCTATGCTTAGAAGCGACGTGCTCGATATAAATGATTTAAAAGAGGGTATGGAGCTTACAGGTACGGTGCGTAACGTAATCGACTTCGGCGCGTTTATAGATATCGGCGTTCACCAGGACGGACTTGTGCATATCTCCCAAATCTGCGACAAGTACCTCAAACATCCGTCGGAGGTTTTAAAGGTCGGCGATATAGTTAAGGTCAAAATCCTTTCGGTAGACGTTAAGAAAAACCGAATTTCACTTACTATGAAAAATATTTAATACTAAGATATTAGCAAAAAGCAAAACTCGGCTGGCTCATATGAGTCAGCCGAGTTTTTGTTAAAAAATATTTAGTTTTAATAAATCGAAGATTATTATCCCAACGCTACGAATTTAAACTTATTCTTCTTAGCGTACTTTTCGGCAGCAGTGCCTTTATAGCCTTTAATTGTGAAGCCTTTAGTTTTTACCTTTACATCTTTATAACCAAGCGCTTCATCGCCAATCTTTTTAACACTTTTAGGAATTGTAATCTTTTTCAATTTAGAACAAAAAATAAACGCCCCACCCTTTATTGTCTTTATTTTTTTAGATAATTTTACATTAGATAGTTTCCTGCAATTAACAAACGCGCAATCGCCAATTGTTTTTACATTACCATGTAATGTAACTGTTTTTAAATTATAACAATTCCCAAAAGCAGAATCACCTATTTTTTTTAAAGAACCGGGCAAACTGATTTTCGAAAGTTTTTTACATGTAAAAAAAGCGTTTTCATTTATCTCTTGCAATTTTTTATTAAACTTTACAGTTTTTAGATTACAACATTCCTCAAACGTACCGTATTTAAGTATTTTTAAGGAAGAAGGCATTTTTATACTTTTAAGACTTTCGCACCACTCAAAAGAACTTTCACCAATCACCTTTACGCTATTTGGTAAATTAATCTTATTTAACTTTTTACAAAAACTAAACGCGTAATTCCCGATAGATTTTACTGTACTCGGTAATTTTATAGTTTTTATTCTATCATTATAGTTTTGTCTTTTCCCTGTGTTACCCTCACAAACAAAACCAAAACCATAATTACAAATAGATGTTACTCCCTTTTTCAGCACAATATGCTCAGGATATTCTATATGTTCCCATGGAGTATCTTTCATTTTTCCATTGATACTTATGGTAAGCGTCTTAGTTTTACTATCATACGTATATTGAGCTTCTTCAGCGTTAGCTGAAATAACAGCGATTGAAGTTAACATTATACAAAATGTTAAAAATAATATAAATGTCTTTTTCATAGTAATTCATCTCCAAAACAATTCTATTTCCATGTTACACTTACACTATCGGAAGTTATTTTAGCATAACCGTTTTGTACAAAGGACTTTCCGTCATCGTCGGTACCGTTGGTAATAGTACGCATTGAGCCGTTAATAGTTGTTTTTTCGGTATCGCCCTCTACTACTCTGAGCAAGCTGCCGTCAGAGGATATAAGATATTTATACAGAAGATTTCCGTTGTTAATCCTTATTTCTGCTATGATGATTAGGCGGGACACAGAGTCTAATCTTACCGGATTTATCATATAAGATACCATCTTTAGATGAATAATAAGGGTTGTTTTTGCTTACCTCTATACTTTCTAAATCATCGATATCAAATGTTCCTTTTACTATTTCTTTAACAGTTGCGGGTAAATGAATCTTTGTAGCCATCGAACCTGAAAAACAGTTAATAAAGTAATAATACTTATAGTAATCGTCTTTACCATCCCAAACTGGATCCTCGTCTCCAAGTTCACCACCAAGTTTAATTACTGGTTTCCCCTTTATATTCTCGGGAACATTTATATAAGCATCTTCATTTGGTTTTAAATCGATATTAAAATCCTCTTGCCAAATTATTTCCACTCCGTTTTTATAATTGCGATATTCCACTTCGGTAGTATCCTTAAGAGTAGTTGTTTTTCTTAATTTATCATATTTTTCTATGTTATTCTTTGTTAGTTTAAGTTTTTTTAACGGATCAACGAAACCGTAATATGATACTTTTTTTCTTGGTCTTTTATTCTTTTTGGCTTTCGTATTCGTGATTTTTGATGATTTGGTTTTCTCCCTTTTAGAATTAGACATGCTTAAAGTTGTAACTGCCTGCGTTGTATTTGGCTCTGTAACCTTCTGCTTAGTTGTGTTGGTTTCACCTACGCCGCAACCGCTTAATAAAACTAAAGCTATCAGAATGGTTATACAAATTGTTTTTTTCATTTTAAAAACCTCCTTTTTGTGTCAGATTAGGTTATTAATAGTATTATTCTATAAACCTATTCTACTATAGTAGCGTCAGAAAATCGCGAAAAAGTTTCAAAAATCAGCGAAAAATTCTAAAAAATACAAGTTTCTACTTTCTGCACAAAAAGTATAAATAGAATTTGTGCAGTTTGCCGGAGTGTTATGTCCTATTTGAGTTATATTGCCGACTATGCTTTATACAGTTATATTTGTCTAAAACCTGTTTAGCTTTTCTAACTCCTTAAAGGCAAGAATATTATAACATATAAGCACACAAGCCTAAACTTGTGTGCTTTAATCATTTATCTTGGTTTTTAATTTTCAGCCGCGATTTCAGCGGTATCGTTTTCCTTCAACTTAACGAGCTCTTTATCGAACTTAAAGAACATAAACAGGACTACAGTCGCGATTATACACAGTATCGGCACGCCGATAAATCCGAGCTGAATAAAGAATTTCTCCGTAGCGGACTGCTCGATTAACTTAGGATTGTAACCGCCCATCTGCATAAGCACCATAATAACGGTTACGTTAAGTCCGAAAGCGAGCTTGGCGAGGAAGCTGTCGAGCGAGGAAAGTATTCCCGCCGCGCGGATTCCCGATTTCATTTCGCAGTATTCAACCACATCGGCTAACAGCGCGAATCTCATACCCATAAGATATCCGAGCGGGAACCATACCAGCGCCGTACCCGCGCAGATTCCGACAAGATTGTTTCCACAGAATATGAACACAACGTTGCCGATTAAGGCGATAATATTCATAAGTATCGAAGATTTCTTCTTGCCCATTATCTTGCAGAAGAACGGAATAGTAAGCTGGCCCGCTACCATACCTAACGAGGTTATAATAGCCTGAATCGAGATTATCTCGGCTACTTTAAGTCCGCCTAAATCGCCTACGTAGTAATTGTAGTAGTAGAATACTCCCGCCTGTTTTACAGCGAAGCCGAGCAGGTAAATAAACATAGTAATTACAAAGAGTATGTACTGGCCGTTAATCGCCTTTATACCCTCTTTGAGCTTAATCTTCTCCTCTTTCTTGGGCTTAACTACCTCACGGGTATTAGCGTAAGAGAAGAACAGCAGTACAACCGCCGCTATAGCGAATATTCCTATCGTCCAGGCGTAAGAATAAAGGTCTTTTTTACCGCCGAAGTTGTTAATAAGCGGAAGCGCGAAGAATGTTACACAGAAGCTTCCGATAGCCGCCATAACCATACGGAACGTAACGAGAATATTACGCTCGGAGCCGTCAGAGGATAAGCTCGGAAGTATAGCTGAAAGCGGAGTGTTTACAACGGTATAGCAGGTGCTTACAAGGTTAAATGTAACGAACGCCATCACTACGCACAGCACCTTATCGTTCGATACCATAGACGGCAGCCAGAACGTAAGTACCGCGAACAGCGCGAGCGGTATAGCGCCGATTATAAAATACGGACGGCATTTACCGCTCTTAAACTTAGTTTTATCGACGATAATTCCCATAAGCACATCGGTAACAGCGTCGATAAATTTAGAAGCGAGGGTTATAATACTTACCGATATCGCGTCGAGCAAAAGCGCGTCGGTGTAATAAACCGTAAGATATGTACAAATCATCGGCCAGATAAGGTTGCTCGCCATATCGGCGGCACCGTATCCGAGCCTTTGCCTCATTTTAGAAAAACCCATTCGTTTTTACCTCCTTAAAAAACTCTTAAATCACTTATAATTGTAACATTTTATAATTGTTCTTGCAATACAAAAACCGACGGAATTTCCGTCGGTTTAAATATTTATATCTACAGACCGCTTTTGCCGGTCTAAATCAACCTATTTCCTTTATCGTTTCTTCTTCAGTGCTTAAACTCTTTTTTCCTCTAAAAAATAACAGCAAAAAGATTCCGAAAACATACACGACTGTAATCGCTATATTAACGTACATAAGCTCTCTGAATATAAGCATAAGCGCTACAAAGCTAAGACCTATTAAGGCTATCATAAGTACAAACTTTCTGTTAAACGCGCAACGCTTTTTTGAGAACAATCCCGTAAGGAAAAGGAATATAAAATACAGCACAAACGACGCCGATAAAAACAGCGTTTTAGGCAGTACCGCGACTTCCTCCTCACGCATAAACTCGAGCGCGACCGAAATATTATTCAGAGCAAATATCATAAATATATGGATAACCATATAGAGCGTACCGCTCGTAGTTTTTTCTTTATCTATAATACGGTTATAAACCGTACCGTAGCTTAAAAGCAGACCGACTACGATTAAAAATCCCATAAGTGAGAAGTAGAAGCTGTTAAAATTAAAATCTCCGCCGAAGTAAGAGGCTATAACTATAATCATTTCGCCGAAAGTAAATACCACGAAAAGCATAGCTCTCTCACTTAAATGGGCGAAATCCACGGGTACGAGCATATTCGTTTTACTCGATAACGCCGTCGCGATAATACCGAAAAGAATCGGAATATACGCTACGGAAACTCCCGTAAAGCTGTACACAAGCATATGTACACCTACAAGCGCCGCTTCTGCTAGGATAATCTCAGCCTTACGGCGTATCTGCTTTAACTCCCACGGAGCGTTTTTATGGTTCCTCAGCTCGATAAGATATTGAACTCCAAGGTTTACGAGTATTAGAGCCCAAGCGGTGTTGAACTGATAGAACGAGCTCTGCCAGTCGGCGTTAATACCGTTCGCCATATGGTACAACAGGTACATATTTATAAACAGGCAAACGTGATCCCTCGCGCCGTTTCGTCCGTAGAGGTTCATATAAAACGTGCTGAAATTCCAAATTTGGATAATAGCGAGCGTACATAATACATACGCCATAAAAGCTCCGCCCGTCACAAAACCGTTTTCGACATCGTGCAAAAGCAGGTTGTTTCGACCGACTATATAGACAAAAATAAGGTCGTAAATCAGCTCGAGGTATTCGACTTTTTTCTCTTCTTTACTCAGTAATTTCACCGTATATATCCTCTCGTAAAACATAGTAATATAATAGAATTTTACCACGAAAAACTCAATTACGCAATACTAAAACTAAGTATAAAGCGGTACAGTTAAACCATACCGCTTAATAAATTTTTAAAATTTTAAATCGTACCAGAGTATAAACGCGTAGATAGCGTAGATGCGTCCCCAGAACTGTTCCTCACCGCCGAGGTAACGAGTCCATAAATCCTTTAGTTCGGACTGGTTAAAGAACTTCTCGGAGGTTTTTCCGAACAGCTTGTCCGCAATCGGTTTATTAAACTTCTCGTCGGCGAGCCATTTACGAACAGGTACGGCGAAGCCTACTTTCTTTCTGAACGCCACTTCGTCGGGAAGCTTACCGCTCGCGGCTTTTCTGAACACATATTTATTCTGATCCTCGGCGAATTTATACTCGGCGGGGATTTTTCTCGCTACGTTAAACAGTCTTAAGTCGCTGAACGGAGTGTGGAGCTCTACTCCGCAGGCTGTACTTGTGCGGTCGGTATTGAGGTAAATATCGCCCTCGAGCCACAGCGAAATATCTATAGTCAGCTTTTTAGCCAGTTCGTCTTTACCCTGAACCTCTTTCCAAAGAGGCGCTACGGGGTCAACAGCGTTTACATTTTCATCGAAGTCGAGCATTAAAGATTTAACGACTTCCTCGGACATAATATGAGAACAGGTAAGGTAAGTCCACTCCTTAGGAATCTCACGCTTATGGGCGTTATATCCTCCGAAGAACTCGTCGATACCCTCGCCTGAGTAAACAACCTTCGCGTGTTCTCTTACAGCTTTACAGCCTATCGAAAAAGCTACCGCGGAAGCGTCGCCTAAAGGCTGGCCCATTTTATCAATAACGGTAGGGATACGCTCAAAATACTCGTCGGGCTCAATCATCTTAACTCTGAAGCCTTTGCCTAAAATCTCAGCTGTATGGCGGGCTAAGGCGGACTCGTCGAAGCCCGACTCGGCGTAGCCGACTGTATTGGCGCACTCGGCGTCGCTCGCCGCGAAAAGATACGACGAATCTACGCCGCCCGATAAGAACGACTCCTTATACGGAAATTCCTTATCGCCCTTTTCTTCGGACAAAATCTCGTCAACTACCTTTTCAATCTCGTCGGCGAACTCGTCGATAGTCTTAGAGGTATCGGGTTCAAATTCGGGCATAAAGTATCTCGTAACCTCGGCAACTTTACCGTCCCAGGTTACATAGTGACCGGGCATAAGTTTAAATACATTTTCGTAGAAAGTTTCCTCACCGATGGGATAGCCGTAGAAAAGATACTGCTGGAGCATACGCATATTGAGCTTCTTCTCGAAGCCGTCCGAGGAGGCGATTTCGTTAATATCGCCCGAGCATACAAACTCTCCGTTTATAACGGAATAGAACATCTGCTTCTGGCCGACCTGATCTCGTACGCAGTAAAGCTTCTTTTCAGCTTCGTCATATATAGCGAAAGCGAACATACCGAAAATATGCTCCATCATACCGAGCTTCCACTTACCGTAAGCTTTCTTTAAAATTTCCGCCTCGCGCTCTTTTCGAGAAAGCGTAAGCTCTATACCGAGCTGTTCGCACAAGCTTCTCCAGTTACGGATATATCCGCTGTAATACTTTATAATAACCTTCACGTTTGTATCTGTCATACATTTCACCTCTGTCGAATAATGTAGAAATTATACCATTTTAATCGGAATATGTCCAGATATATGAAAATATTTCAGAATTTTAATTTGTATTTTGACCCTCTGTGTGATATAATTTTTAATGTTGATTTTTTTGCTCAGGAGGCGGATTATGAAAATAGGTTTTGATAACGAAAAATATCTCGAGACGCAATCACAGCATATCCGTGACAGAATAGCTAAATTCGGCGGAAAGCTTTATCTTGAATTCGGAGGTAAACTGTTCGACGATTATCACGCCTCTCGAGTACTTCCCGGATTTAAACCCGACTCAAAGCTCCAGATGCTTATGCAGCTTAAGGACGAAGCGGAAATCGTTATCGTTATTAACGCCGACGATATTGAAAAAAATAAGGTCCGCGGCGACTTAGGTATTACATACGACTTAGACGTACTTAGACTAATCGACGTATTTACAAGCAGAGGACTTTATGTTCCGTCGGTTGTTCTTACTCGTTTCGCGGATCAGCCCACAGCGGTTAAATTCGAAAAGCATCTAAAAGAAAACGACATAAACGTTTATCACCACTACTCGATCCCCAATTATCCCACCGACGTCGATTTAATCGTGAGCGACGAAGGTTACGGAAAGAACGACTACGTAGAAACCACACGTAAGCTCGTAGTTATCACAGCTCCGGGCCCCGGCTCGGGCAAGATGGCGGTATGTCTTTCCCAGCTTTATCACGAGCACAAAAGAAATATACAGGCGGGGTACGCTAAGTTCGAGACGTTCCCGATTTGGAACTTACCTCTTAAGCACCCGGTAAACGTAGCTTACGAAGCGGCTACAGCCGACTTAAACGACGTAAATATGATAGACCCGTTCCACTTAGAAGCCTACGGAAAAACTACGGTAAACTACAATCGTGACATCGAGATTTTCCCTGTACTCAACACGATGTTCGATTTAATCCTCGGCGAGTCGCCCTATAAATCGCCTACGGATATGGGCGTTAATATGGCGGGAAATTGTATTATCGACGACGAAGCGGTATGTGAAGCCGCTAACCAGGAGATTATCCGCCGATATTACTTCGCTCTTTCGAATAACACAAAGGGCGTAGGCTCATCGGACGAAGCAAATAAAATCAGCCTGCTTATGCAACAGAGCAAATTAAGCACTACCGATAGAAAGGTTATAGCGCCCGCGCTTAAAAAGGCGGAAGAAACAGGCGCTCCCGCAGCCGCGATTGAGCTTTCGGATGGCACAATTATAACGGGAAAAACCACAAATCTCCTCGGAGCGTGCTCGGCTATGCTGTTAAACGCGCTTAAATCGCTCGCAAATATTCCGCCTCAGGTTGATATATTAGACGCGGCAGTTATCGAACCGATTCAGAAGCTTAAAGTCGGAAGCTTAGGCTCTACAAACCCAAGACTTCACACCGATGAAATTCTTATAGCGCTTTCGATGTCGGCGGTAACTAACCCGACAGCTAAGCTCGCTATGGAAAAGCTTCCGCTTCTTAAAGATACGGACGCTCACGCTACTGTTATTCTTTCCGAAACCGACACACGTATTCTTAAAAAACTCGGTATCAGGGTTACTACCGAACCTACTTACGAAACAAACAGACTTTACAGAAAATAATATAGACTAAGACGGCTCAAAACATTTGAGCCGTCTTTTAGTTGCAGTTAATAACGGAGCCGTTTCAAACTTGTTTTGAAACGGCTCTTTAATACTATATTTTACTTTTTCACAGTAACCTTAATCTTTTTATAAGCTCCGCTCTGGGCGTAGGCATATACGAAGCATTTGCCTTTCTTCTTCGCGGTGATTTTTCCGCTTGCGTTTACGGTTGCTATTTTTGTATTCGAGCTTTCGTATTTCATTTTGCGGTGTACGCTTACCTTGCGTTTCTTCGACTCGGGCACAGCTTTAGCCTTAAGCTTAAAGCTCTTGCCCTTTTTCTTCAGCGTTACCTTGTCCTTTTTAGCGGCGGTAGTAACCTTTTTATAGTTGCCGTATTTTCCGCCCGATGTGGTAATATGGAGAGTCTTTGAGGTAGCGATAAGCTTTCCGCTGCCGTTAAAAGCGGCGACGAGATATTTATAATACGTACCTTTTTTAAGGTTTTTCTGAGTATAAGATGTACTCGAAAGCGAAGTTAGATAGTTATACGGATTAGCCTTTCCGCATTTGTTCGCGTAAATCGAGTAGCTCTTAGCGCCCTTAACCTTATTCCAAGTGATGGAAATCAAGTTTGACTTAGCTTTTTTCTGTTTAGCGGAGAGAATGCCGAAGGTCGAGCCTTTAGGATCGCTGTCGGTTTTTAAACCTGTTATAAACTCGGTAACCTGATTTTTCGAAGCGCCGCTGTTAAGCGAACTGATAGGCGGCTCGGGATTTACCGGCTGAGGATTATCGTCG
>JAHKZS010000059.1 GCA_020626545.1 bacterium | reverse complement strand
TTACCTAACTTAAAGAGAAAAGAAGAAAAGGCTATTAACGAAGCTCGTTCTAAGAATAAAAAAGATAATAAAAACGATAAAAATGTCTTAAGTGAAAAAAGTAAGTTCGCTATAGTTGAGGCTTATAAATCGGCTCGTACAAATATTATGTTCTCGCTTTCGGCTACGGATAAAAAAGCTTTCGCTATTACATCCTACGCTAAGGGCGACGGTAAAAGTACAGTTGCCGCGAACCTCGCGATTTCTTTCTCAAAAATGGGAAAGAGAGTTATCCTTATCGACTGCGACCTTCGTCGTCCTAACCTTCACAATATCCTTAAACTTGAGAATAAAGCGGGTTTCTCGGATATGGTCGGTCGTATGGTTGAGTTCGATGATGTAGTTCACCGCGACGTTCTTCCGTGTCTTGATGTACTTACTTCGGGAACAATTCCGCCGAACCCCTCCGAACTTATCTGCTCGCCCGAGGTTTCGAGATTTGTCGAAAGACTTAACCGCGAGTATGACTATATTATCTTCGACTCACCGCCTGTCGGCGTAGTAGCGGACGCTTTGCTTCTTAAGGATTATATCGCGGGATATATCCTCGTTGTTCGCGAGAGAAAAACTACTCACGGCGATATTGAGAAGCTTCTTCAGAATATTAAGGTAACTGACTCCAAGCCTCTCGGATTTGTCCGCGTAGGTGTAACCCACGAGGGAAAACGAGGCAGACGAGGTTACTACTATTACTACTACTATCAGTATTATTAATACTTATTGGAAACCGCCTTTTCGGCGGTTTCTTTGTTTTTAATAACAGAACTATGTTTTTATTCATATAATATAGATATATTATTTAGAGTTTTAGATTTCGTATTTTGTGTATTTTCAACGTAAAACGCAAGTTGTCTCTTAAAAACTTGCATTTTTCGTCCTTTTGTAGTAAAATATCTACTTGGATATGAAGTATATACTTTAGGA
Organism: bacterium; assembly: GCA_020626545.1. Lineage (GTDB taxonomy): Bacteria > Bacillota > Clostridia > Oscillospirales > Acutalibacteraceae > Ruminococcoides. The sequence continues at coordinate 4,079 of JAHKZS010000059.1, read as the reverse complement.
GTAATCAAAATGAATTATTTAAAAATGAGTAAAAACGATATTGAGAGTGAAAAGAGCTCACTCTTAAAAGAGTACGAAGCCTATAAGGCTAAAGGTTTATCGCTGAATATGGCGAGAGGTAAGCCTTCTCCCGAACAGCTTGATTTATCACTACCGCTTTTCGATTCTTTAAAGAGTACGGATTCCTATCTATCCGCGGACGGTATCGACTGCCGTAACTATGGTGAGTTCGACGGAATCCCCGAGTGTAAGCACTTTTTTGCCGATCTTCTCGAGATAGACCCCGACAACGTATTCGTAGGCGGTAACTCCAGCCTCAATATGATGTTCGACACAATCTCCTGTTTTATGACTGCTCAGATTTACGACGACACTTTACCTTGGCACGATGTGAAGGACAGAAAATTTTTGTGTCCTGTTCCGGGATATGACAGACATTTCGGCATTACAGGTTATTTCGGATTCGAGATGATTCCGATTCCTATGGACGAAAACGGTCCGGATATGGATATGGTAGAGGAGCTTGTATCAAAGGATCCGAGCATAAAGGGTATATGGTGCGTTCCTAAATATTCTAATCCCACGGGTATAACTTATTCCGACGAGGTTGTAAAGCGTTTCGCCGCCTTAAAGCCTGCCGCTAAGGATTTCCGTATAATGTGGGATAACGCTTACGCTATCCATGATGTAACCGATACTCCCGATAAGCTTTTAAATATTATGGACGAGTGTAAAAAGAACGGTAACGAGGATTTACCGATTATCTTCTGCTCAACCTCCAAAATTACATTCTCAGGCGCGGGTGTAGCCGCTTTAGCGACTTCTTCCTATAACATTAAGGTTTTAAAGAAACGTTTACAGTACGCTACTATAGGCTACGATAAGCTCAATATGCTCAGACATATGAGATTTTTCAAGAATTTTGACGGACTTTTAAAGCATATGGAAAAGCATAAAGCTATCTTAGCCCCTAAGTTTAAGACTGTTTTAGATAAGCTTAACGCTCAGCTCGGAGATACCGAAATCGCCGAATGGACTAATCCCAACGGCGGATACTTTGTAAGCGTAAATGTTTATAAAGGAACCGCGAAAAGGGTAGTAGAGCTGTGTAAAGAAGCAGGAGTAGTTCTCACAGGCGCGGGAGCTACATATCCCTACGGCATAGATCCCGACGATAAAAATATCCGTATCGCTCCGTCGTTTCCGTCGGTTGACGAACTCGCTCAGGCTATGGATGTTTTCTGTGTTTGCGTAAAGCTCGCGGCGCTCGAAAAGCTCGCTTAAACGTATGATTGCACATATTTTCGGGTAAAAAATTGTAAAATTTATAAAATTAATAACTAAATAGCTAATAAAATATTGACTTTTAGCTAAAAAAAAAGTATAATAACTCTGTTACGTCTGTATGTATGCGCACGTGGCAGAGTTATTTTGCTTTTACATACAGATTCGATAAAACATTTGGAGGTCTTACGGCATGAAAAGAATCCCAAAGCCGGTCTTTTTCATCGTTGCCATTCTTATCCTTCTGTTTACTTATTCCGCTATTTTCGGCGTATCCTACTATGTAGGTGATAATAAGCAAACTATCACTAAGGGTATTACTGACATACGTTGGGGAACCGATATCAGAGGCGGCGTAGAGGCTACCTTTGAGCCGGCTGACAACTACAATGCGACTGACGCGCAGCTCGACTCCGCTAAGTCCATTATCGAAACACGTATGGTTTCGTCAGGTATCACTGACTACGAACTGTACGCCGACTACAACACCGACCGTATCATCGTTCGTTTCCCTTGGAAAGAGGACGAAAAGGATTTCGATGTTGAAAACGCAATTAAGGAAATTAGTTCCACCGCGTCGCTTACTTTCCGCCCCGGTAACAGTTACGAAAAAACTTCTATCGGCTCCGACGGTAAGTATGTAAACCAGGTAGCTACCGGCGAAACAAAGACTATCCTTATGGATGGTTCCGCGGTTAAAAAAGCCCAGGCCGGTTACGATTCAAGCTCCACTAACGCTAAAGCTTCTAATTACGTTGTATCGCTTGAACTTAACGACAAGGGAACTAAAACGTTCGCGGATATTACCGAAAAATACAACGGTAAAGTTGTAAGTATCTGGATGGACGATATTATGCTTTCCGCTCCGACAATTCAGGAGAAAATTACAGGAGGTAAAGCTCAGATTTCCGGTGACTTTACCGCTGAAGAAGCTACTTCCCTCGCTGATAAGATTAACGCGGGCGCGCTTCCGTTCAAACTTTCGACAGCTTCCTACGGTTCAGTATCCGCTTCTCTCGGTGAAAACTCACTCGAGGCTATGGCTATCGCGGGAATTATCGCGATGATCATAATCTCATTGTTTATGATTATTATGTACCGTTTACCCGGACTTATCGCGGTTATCGCTCTGTTCGGACAGATGGGTATTACTGTAGCCGCTATGTCAGGCTTTTTCCCGGTATTCAATTCGTTCACAATGACGCTCCCGGGTATTGCGGGTCTTATCCTTTCAATCGGTATGGGTGTTGACGCGAACGTTATTACATCCGAGCGTATTATGGAAGAAATGCGCGGAGGCCGTACGCTTGACGGCGCTCTCGACCGCGGTACAAAGAGTTCGCTTTCCGCTATTATCGACGGTAATATGACCATCGTAATCGTAGCTATTATCCTGTTACTCGTATTCGGCCCGTTCAACGTTCTTTCGTTTATCTTCGGCCAGTCTACAACAGGTACAATCTACGCGTTCGGTTATACACTTCTCGTAGGTGTAATTTCCAACTTTATTATGGGCGTAGGCTTAAGCCGTGTAATGCTTAGAGCAGTTGCGGGTTATAAGTTCGCGCGTCATAAATGGCTTTTTGGAGGTGTTAAGGATGGCGAGTAATATTAAGAAGAAAACCCTCGAAGAAAAGCTTTTAGTTCGCGGTAAAAAGGCGAAGAACTTTATAGGTTCAAGAAAAATCTTTTTCGGTATTTCGTTAGCGATTATTTGTATCGGTATTATCTGTAACTTTATTTTCGGTACCACAATGGACATTCAGTTCACCGGTGGTTCAATGATTAAGTACAGCTACTCGGGTACGCTTGATGACGCTAAGCTGAAAAGTCTTGTTCAGGAGAAAACTCCTGACGATATAGTTACATTCTCTGATTCCAAAGACCTTGTAAATAACAAAAACGTTTTAACAGTACAGTTCTCGGGTAATAATACAATCTCTACCGACTTACAGAAGAATATTACCGACTCAATCCAGAAGCAGTTCCCCGACAACAAGTTTAACCTTGAGCAGAGCAGCTCGGTTGACGCTACAATGGGTACAAGCTTCCTTTGGAAATGTATTGTAGCCGTGTTATTCGCGGGCGCGTTGATGGTACTTTACGTTACACTTCGATTCAAGAAAATCGGCGGTCTTTCCGCCGGTGTAATGGGACTTGTAGCGCTGTTCCACGATATCGCGATTATTTACTTCTTCTATGTAATCTTCCGTATGCCTATTGATTCGAGCTTTATGGCGGTTGCGCTTATGATTCTCGGATACTCGCTCAACGATACAGTCGTTGTTTACGACCGTGTTCGTGAGGAGAGAAGAAACTTAGGCTACAAGGCTGATATTGCCGATGTATTTAACCTCGCCGCTACTAAGGTTATGCGCCGTACAATTATTACTTCTATCACAACAATCACCGCGGTAGTAATCGTTTATGTAGTAGCTGTTATCTACAACCTCGACTCAGTTAAAGCGTTCGCTCTTCCTATGATCGTAGGTCTTGTATCAGGTTGTTATTCATCGCTCTGTATCGCAGGTCCTCTTTGGGTTATGTGGAAAAAGAGAGCTAAGAAAGATAAATAAAATTTTCGGGCTGTCGCTGACAGCCCGATTTTTTCATAGTACTATAATATATTTTGCAGATTAATCGGTTCCTTATTTATTAATTTTAGGAGCCGTTTTTTTGCTATACCCGAAACATAAAAGTATTCTGTATCTTTTTTTCGTTTAATATAATCCCTCATGCTCGCTAAATTTTCGCTTATATCCGATAAATCGCTGTGAACGTAGTATGTGTACATA
>JAHKZS010000058.1 GCA_020626545.1 bacterium | reverse complement strand
TAAGATTAAGGCTAAGAAGAAGGGTACTACTTACGTATACGCTTACGCTCAGAACGGCGTATTCAAGAAGATTAAGGTTAAAGTTAAATAATAAATCTTAAGCAAAAGGGGCTGTCATCGACAGCCCCTTAATTCGTATCGTTTTAAATCGCCTTTTGTGTTAGCGATTAATTATTTACAATATAAAAATTTTATGATATAATTGATAAGATTATAACAATAAAAACATCAGCGCGAGTAAAAGCGACGGATCGTTATTTTCTTCCATAAGTAAAAGAACTAAAAGCAGGATTATACTTTCCTCTTTGTCCTTAAAAAACGCTTTAACCGGGTCATCCGAAAAAATCGGCGGTTTTGGTTTGGGCGGAGGCTCTTTTTTCGGCTCAGGTCTTTTCGGCTCAGGCTCGGGAGGGTTACTTCTCGGAGTATGACTTCTCATCCTGGCGGCTCTGCGCAGAGCTTCCTGGGTAATAGGATCAATTTCTGCCATGTTTTACCTCTCTAAATAAGATTAAAAAGCCCCTCGCTTTTTAAGACGGGTAAAAGCCTCATTAAACCGAGCATTTTCTTAGCGGAGTCTAATTTACGGCATTTTTCCTCGCTCAAAAAAGGCCTTAACGCCGAAAGAAGCCGTGTTGTATCATCCTCGCGGTTGACTTGCGATAACAGCGGAGCGATTTTCGCGATACTCGATAACGCTTCATCCGAAACAGCGGGGCTTATATCGGGTACGGACGGCGCGGAGTTATTGTCCCCGCCGATACCGAGCATTTTTCCGAGGTTTTGAACCTCTTTTAAAGCTTCGGGATCCGCCATAATTTCGGCGATTTTGTCCTGAATGTTATCCATTACCCGACAGCTTCTTAATCAGCGCCTGAGCGGCGGAGGATTTTAAAATATCCTGTGTTTTCTTTGGGTCATTTATTATTTTCTTAAGCTGTTCGGCTTGCTTTTCGTCAAGTCCTTTCATAAGCTTTTCGACCTTTTGCTTGTTCTTTGTGTCCGAGACCTGCTCACCCTTTAGACCGTTTTTATTTATAAAGCTTTGGATTAAGCTGTTTAATTCATTGTTGTTCATTGTATCACCTCAGTATATACTATGATTTTTTTATATTTTTATGAGTAAAATTAATTATGGTGGCGATAATATGAAGATTTTATTACTGTCCGATTCTCACGGAAGCTTGAGCACAATGCTTTCCGCCGTAAAAAAGTTCGGCGAAAACGCCGATATTATAGTTCACTGCGGAGACGCTCCCCGTGGAGAAGCGCTTGAACTTATTAAATGTTATTCGGGTAAAACGGTAGTTTGCGTACGAGGTAACTGCGACTGGGGAAGCGATTTTGAGGATATCGAATACTTTACCGTATGCGGTAAAAAGATTATGGTTACGCACGGACATCTTTTTAACGCTAAGTTCGGCTTAGACGGACTTTACGAAAAGGCTGTCGAGGAGGATTGCGATATGGTATTTTTCGGACATACCCACTATCCTACGGATACCGCTATCGGTGATGTGCGTCTGATTAACCCCGGAAGCTGCGGAAGATATGAACCGAGCTGCGCGACTGTCGAGATTGACGATAAGGGCAACGTGCTTGTAAACCACCTGAAAATTGATTAAGAATATAAATTGTGATATAATAGTTTAAATAAACCGAGGGCTGAATATGATTTTTCCCGAGCTTAACGGAAACGAAAATTTAAAAAACCAGCTTAGACGCCTCGAGCAAAATAACCGTATGCCCCACGCCGTTATTATAGACGGCGGAAGCGAAGAGTTACGGCTTTTGTTAGCCGAACATTTAGCTCAGTGGGCAGTGTGCGAATCCGACGGCGATAAACCCTGCGGAGTATGCAAGAGCTGTACGCTTTCTAAGGCTAAATCCCACGGCGATATTCACTACGCTAAGGGCGAGGGAAAGACCGATATATATAATAAAGAAGAAATGAGCTTTATCGTAAGGGACGCTTATATTAAGCCCTATATTTCCGAACGAAAGGTATATATCCTCTCGGAGTGCGATCGAAAACTCCCGGTTATATCCCAGAACATTTTCCTTAAAACTCTCGAGGAACCGCCCCAGGACGTGCTTTTTATAATGACCTGTAAGACGGCTAAGAGCTTGCTTGAAACTATCCGCTCGCGTTCGGTAGTTTTTACGCTTGAGAGCGAGCTTTCCTACGACGAGGAATACTTAGATTTAGCTAAGGAACTCGCCTTGGGAATAACCGCCCATACAGAGATGGAGTTTTTAAAAGCGGCTAATAAGCTTGACGAAAGGGCAAAGGCACTTACGGTTCTCGATTTACTTATACTTTTACTTAGAGACGGCTTGTCCGTGTATGTAGGCGGTGAGGCTGAACTCGACGCGCGGACGGCTGAAGCTCTGTGCAAAAAACTTACGAAAAAAAATTATTTGGAACTTATAGATATAGTTAAGGATTCCCAGCTTAAAATAACCCAAAACGTCGGACTTAAGCTGGCGGCTACCGATTTATGCGCGAAATGCAGGAGGGCGCTATGGCAGAGGTAATAGGAGTAAGATTTAAAGAGGTCGGAAAAATCTATTATTTCGACCCGAAAAATACAAAATTAAAAACAGGCGAAAAGGTTATTGTAGAAACCGCCCGCGGTATAGAATGCGGAGTAGTGGCGCTCGCTAATAAAAATGTGCCCGACGAGGAGATTATACATCCTCTTAAACCGCTTATCCGTAAGGCTAACGATAACGACCTCGCTCATATTGAGGAGAATAAAAAGCGCGAAAAAGAAGCGTTTAAAACCTGCGAGAAGAAAATCGCCGAGCATAAGCTCGATATGAATCTTGTTGATGTCGAGTATACTTTCGATAATAACAAAATTCTTTTCTACTTTACCGCCGACGGACGTGTGGATTTCAGAGCGCTTGTAAAGGATTTAGCGAGCGTATTTCGTACCAGAATTGAGCTTCGCCAAATCGGCGTACGTGACGAAGCTAAAATGCTCGGAGGTCTCGGAGTATGCGGACGGCCGTTCTGTTGCCACAGCTTTATGGGCGACTTCCAGCCCGTATCTATCAAGATGGCTAAGGAACAGGGTTTATCGCTCTCTCCCGTAAAAATCTCGGGAACCTGCGGACGACTTATGTGCTGTCTTAAATATGAGCAGGACGCTTATCTCGACCTTCTAAAGCATACGCCTAAGGTCGGCGCTATAGTTAAAACTCCGGACGGTAAAGGGCTTGTAGTTGAAAACAACCTTATCTCAGGAAAGTTAAAGGTTAAACTCGACGCCTCTCCGGCCGATGCGGCTCCCGCGACGTTTAGCGTAAAAGAGGTTAAAATCCTTAAAGACGGCTATATTAAAATGAATAAAAAAGAAATAGACGAGCTTAAACACCTCGAGGAATAATCTATATAGAAACCTGTCGATTTTTCGGCAGGTTTTTTCACTTTATAGTGTAAGGTGCATAAATCAGCTGTGTAAATTTTGTTAAGTATTTTCTATCCGAATATGATACAATATGTTTAATAAAAGAAAAGCCCGGAGCGTTGCCGTTAAAGGCGCATCCATTGTTGAAAATAATAATATCGAGGAGAATTTGTGATGAAAAAGGTTATATCTGTATTTTTATCAGCCTTAATCGCCGTATCGCTTTTCGCGGTTACTCCGATTAGCTTTTACGCTTATACGTCTTATGAGTTTTCGGACAGCGGTTGTGTAGGAAATTATGAAGAAAGACCGGAGTACGCTTATAATGATCCCAAGGACGGTACGAATGTTACCTATGTATTTGACAAAACGACGGGCACGCTTACTCTGACCGCTCATCCTGAGGTGAGCGCGGATTGCACAGTGTTCACGTCGATTTTCCAAAATCAGGCTGATATAAAGCATTTAATTGTCGGCGAAAATATTACAGGTATTTGTAATGGAGCTTTTTCGGGTTGCGAAGGGCTCGAGGATGTTACCCTGCCGTCTACCTTGACGGAGTTGAACTCCAATTTGTTCGCAAACTGTACCTCGCTTAAAAAAATAGCGCTAAAGGGGAATATAAGCGTCATAAATATGTACGCGTTTTATAATTGCGCGTCGCTTGAGTCGGTTACGCTCAACGATAAGCTCGAAAAGATTGATACCAGGGCTTTTGAGGATTGCGTAAGTCTTAAAGAGATAACATTCCCTAAAAGCCTTAAAGAAGTGTGCGCTTACGCCTTTTTTAATTGTACAGGACTTAAGAAGGCCGTCTTTAAGGACAGCCCCGCTAAAATCGGAAACTCCTCATTTTCGTACTGTACCTCTCTCGAGAGCGTTGATTTCGGAAACGCGTTAAAGGAGCTTTTTGTAGATTGTTTTTATAACTGCGCCGCGCTCAAGAGCGTTACAGTCCCCGGTAGTGTAAAAGAAATAGGACAAAATACGTTTAACAGGTGTTCGGCGCTTACGACCGCGAAAGTCTGCGAGGGCGTTGAAACTATCGGCGAGGACGCGTTTGAAGATTGTTCGGCTCTTAAATCCGTAACGTTGCCGAAAACGTTAAAAACTATCGAGTCGGGAGCTTTTTCGGACTGCGTGAGTTTGACGAATATTAATCTTGAGGAAGGCTTGACAAATGTCGGCTCCGCGGCATTTTTCGGGTGTAAAAAGCTAGAGAAAATAACCATTCCCTCT
>JAHKZS010000057.1 GCA_020626545.1 bacterium | reverse complement strand
GCGGTCAGGAGTACGTAGACCATATTATCAATACGTCGAGAGAAATTTTCGGCGAGTGAGTGTATGTAGGATTTAGGATGTTTGTCATATTGAGCGAAGTGGAGCGTTAGCGTAACGTAGTCGAAATATCTCCTGAGGTTAGATGTTGGTTTCCTTTATACTTCGATAGAAAGGAAAAAGATTCTTCGACTATTTGCTTCGCAAATTCGCTATGCGACCGCTCAGAATGACATTACTTACCGCTTACCGCTAACCACTACACAGTGACAGATGACACATTGTTTCCTATTGTATATATACTAATATAAAATATATTCTTTTTTATAGTTAAGTAGTTTTTAGGAATTAATCTGTTCTATCTGTAATAAAGTCTTATACACCGCATAAACACTGACTTTTCTTATGAACAGATAAAAATTTTTAACTGTTCTTAACTGTTCTTAACCGTTCATTTTCAGTGTATCGTATAATCTTTTTTTGACAGGAAGATAATAAAACCGTCCGTTTCCCGAATGGTCTTTAACAATCCTCTCGTCAGTGTCGCTGAGCTTTGATAAAATCTTACCAATCTGAACGGCGCTCGCTCCCTGAATAAATACCGCAAGCTTAGCCGAAGTGACCTTTATCCAATCTCTTTCGGGTAAGTTGAAGTCGAGTAAATCGAGAACTTCCGCCTCGTACTTTAGCTCACAATTATATCTGTTATTACGTTTCCCGAGGGTTTCCTGTTCTTCGAAGGACAGTCTGAATCCGTCGGGATTTTCTTTGTACTTGTGGTAAAAATAACCCCAGATATTCTTAATGTCCTCATTGCTCATTTTAAGCAGATACTTAACCTCAATATCCTCCACAGGTACTACCCAGTAACGTCTTGAGCCTGTGGTATCGTTTAAAAACTCGTTGGGGTTAACCGTACCGCACATACTCGTGTTCCTGACAAGCTCGCTCTCGGCGGGAGCGTAGGGGAAACGTATCCTGTCTATCGGTCGGGTAATAAACGCTTTAAGGGCGCTCTGTTCGCGTTTAAGGGTACTGTCTATTTCGCCGAGCTCGCAAATCCACGTAGACAGAGCCGTTATAATCGTGTCCTTGTTCTTAATGTCGATAACCGCTCCCTCGGTGAACCATTCGGGGTTTATGGAAAACTTTCTGAAAAACGTTGTTTTTCCGCAACCCTGTTTGCCCTGTAGGACTAAGACGCCCTCGGTCGAAATCGGGTTATCAATTTTGTTGAAAGCTAAAGCCGTCGTCTGTAGGAACCACTTGTACACGAGAAGCCTGTCGAACTCGTCCGTTATACCGAGTATCGCGTAAAGTACCGAGAGGTTGCCCTCGTCGTCGTTTTCGTGTTTCTCGAACATCTCGTGAATAGGATTGTATCGGTTTTGGTCGGCTATGTTGAAAAGATATTTTTCAATCTGCTTGGTACCCTGACCTAAACCCCTTACGTTTCTCTCGACTAAATGGTCGAGAATAATAATCGGAAGAATATTTAAGATATTCGCCCTCGAGTAAATCTCAAAGAGGTAGTCGCTTCCGCTTCCGCCGATTTCGATTTTTTTAGTGACAAGATTGAGCCTTACCGTGAGCCCGAGCTCCGAAAGCGCGTCCTCTACTGAGGATTGGCTGAGTTTCTCAAAACTTCCGCGGTAGATTTTAGCGGACTGTTTCTTTCGAAAATACCGGCTCAGCTCGCCTAAGAAACGAGTCTTTTTCTTTTGAGTTACCGCTAAATCGAGCAGTATATCGTTTACGAGCTCCTCCGCGGTATCACGCTTATCGAACGAGGATAATAAATCCAGTACCGCGGGGGAGCAGACGTTTTCGTACGCTACGAGATAGAGCAGTTTAAGCACGTCTACCGAGTAGCTGTCGCCGTCGATAATAATTCTGCCCTCGTAGTCGTAGAGACGGTCAATGTATTTTTGATGGGATGAGATTTTTCCCAAAGCGTCGGCTTCTTCAACCGAACGCTCCAATAGGTTTTTCCAGTTTAATTTTTTCAATAAAAAAACCTCCTTTCACTTATAACGCAAAAAGAGGAAAAATTGCATACTTTTATGCAATTTTTTTATTTTTTGTCAAAAAATAATTGACAATGGACAAATGACAATGGACAATGGACAATTGACAATGGACAATTTTCCATTAAAAAAAGCTCCAAACGGAGCTTTTCCTTTGGGAGCTTTTTTTATATTCTAACCGAAATATTTTTATCGCGGAGATATTTTTTAAGGTCGGGGATGGGGATTTCTCCGAAATGGAACAGCGACGCCGCGAGTACCGCGTCAGCCTTGCCCTCGGTAAAGGCGTCGTAAAAATGCTCGAGAGCTCCCGCTCCTCCGCTGGCTATGACGGGGATGTTTACCTTTTCGGAAACGGCTCTTGTAAGCGCTAAATCGTAGCCCTGCTTCTGACCGTCCTCGTCCATACTCGTGAGCAGAATTTCTCCCGCTCCGCGTCTTTCACATTCCACAGCCCACTTTACAGCGTCAATTCCCATCGGAACACGACCGCCGTTTATGTATACTTCCCAGCTATCGCCCTTGCGCTTGGCGTCGATAGCGACTACTACGCACTGGCTTCCGAATTTATAAGACGCTTCGTTTATAAGCTCGGGGCGTTTAATCGCGGCGGAGTTAACGCTGACCTTGTCGGCTCCCGCGCGGAGTATTTCGTTAAAATCCTCTACAGTCCTGATTCCTCCGCCTACAGTGAACGGAATGAATATGCAGTCGGCGACTTTACTTACCATATCCACAACGGTCTTTCTAGCGTCGCTCGAGGCTGTTATATCCAGGAACACGAGCTCGTCGGCTCCCTGTTTATCGTATTGTTTAGCGCATTCTACCGGGTCGCCCGCGTCAACTAGGTTGACGAAGCTCATACCCTTTACAACCCTGCCGTTTTTTACGTCAAGACAGGGGATAATTCTTTTAGCGTACACGTTTTTTCTCCCTTCGGTCGAAATAATTGAAAATTGAAAATGGAAAATGGAAAATTTCGGTCGTGAAGAAACAATGTTATAATTCATTATCATTGTGTCCCGGCTGTATAAATTTTGCTATATCCTTATTAATACAGTCGGGATAACGAGTTGTATGTTATAACCGTCCTGTCTGCTCGACATTAATTTTCAATTTTTAATTTTCAATTTTCAATTGATAAAGTTGCTCAGCAACTTCATCCCGACGTCTCCGCTTTTTTCGGGGTGGAACTGAGTCGCGAAAACGTTATCTTTACTTATAGACGCGTCGATTTTAACGCCGTAGTCTGTCTGAGAGCTTACGATACTTTTGTCCCCGGCGTCGAGGTAGTACGAGTGTACAAAGTAAACGTGCGAGCCGTTTTTAACGCCCTTAAACAGTTTATCGTCCTTTTTAATCTCAATGCTGTTCCAGCCCATATGAGGTATCTTTAAGCCCTCGCCGTTCGGAATTTTTCTGATATGGCCTTTAAAAACTCCGAGCCCCTCGGTATTAGGACTTTCGTCGCTTCCCTCGAAAAGCAGTTGAAGTCCTACGCATATCCCCAGAAAATCCTTGCCCGATTTTATAAACTCGAGCACGGTATCCCTGATACCGCTGTTGTTAATCGAGCTCATACAATCCCCGAACGAACCCTGTCCGGGCAGAATAGCTTTATCGGAGTTAAGTATTTCGTTCCTGTCGCTCGTGATTTTACACTCGGCTCCGAGGAATTTTAACGCTTTATATACACTGCGGATATTTCCCGCGCCGTAGTCGATTATAGCAATCAAGATAGTTTCTCCCTTCGGTCGAAATAATTGAAAATTGAAAATGGAAAATGGAAAATTTCGGTCGTGAAGATAGTCTGTAATAATTTAGTACTATTGTATCCCGACCGTATTAATAAGGCTATATCTTTATTTATACAGTCGGGATAACGAGTTGTATGTTATAACCGTCCTGTCTGCTCGACATTAATTTTCAATTTTAAATTTTCAATTCTCAATTATTCTAACATATTACCCAATAGAATGCAAGAAAATGATAGCCAAATTCCTAAAACTTGCATAAATCTTGTGTAAATTTAAAAATATTCCTGCAAAATAGTTGTATTTTGCAAGTTTAAGTGTTAAAATGAAGTTGCTTTTTAGAAGTATTATGATTTTAACGAGGATGAATATAGATAAAGGCAAGGTATATAAAATGGTAGAGCATTTACTTTCGAGAATTGAAATGAAAATGAACTCCTTCTCAAAAGGTCAGAAGCGTATCGCGACCTTTATTGAGGAGCATTACGACAGAGCGGCGTTTATGACCGCTTCTAAACTCGGAAAAACCGTGGGCGTTTCCGAGAGTACCGTAGTCCGTTTCGCTACCGAGCTCGGCTACTCGGGTTATCCCAAGCTCCAGAAAGCTATGCAGGAGATGATTCGCGACAAGCTCACTTCCGTTCAGCGTATCGACGTTACCACTAACCGTATCGGCAACGACGATGTGCTCGACTCTATTATGAACCAGGATATTGATAAAATCCGCCGTACCTTAGAGGAAACTTCCCACGAGGATTTTAATAAGGCGGTAAAGTCTATAGTTAACGCCCGCCGTATTTATATATTCGGTGTGCGTTCCACAGCGTCTATCGCTCGGTTTTTAGGATATTATTTCGGACTTATTTTCGATAACGTCCGTATTATTACAGATACTTCCAAAACCCATACCTACGAACAGCTCTTTCGTATAGAGAAGAACGACGTTATGATCGGAATTTCTTTCCCCAGATACAGCACGATGGCGGTCGATTCTATGACGCTCGCCCGGGAGCGCGGAGCTAACGTTATCGCTATTACCGATAGTATGGTATCTCCGCTCGTATCCGTAGCGGACGAGGTTCTTATCGCCAGAAGCGATATGGCTTCCGTAGTCGATTCGTTAGTAGCGCCGTTAAGCCTTATTAACGCGCTTATCGTAGCTACCGTACTCGAGAAAAAGGAAGAGGTTACCGAGACGTTTAAGGAACTCGAAAAGGTTTGGAACCACCAGGGCATTTACGATACCCGCACCCAAGAGGACAAATGAGCAGGGTAATTGTAATAGGCGCGGGAGCTTCGGGAATGATGGCGGCGGGCTATACCGCTATGTACGGAGCCGATGTCACTGTATTTGAGAAAATGCACAGAGCGGGGCGCAAGCTTATGATTACGGGCAAGGGAAGGTGTAACCTCGCTAACGCCTGCGATATAAGCGAATTTATGAACAACGTTCCGGTAAATAATAAGTTCCTCTACAGCGCTCTGAATAATTTTCCGCCGTACGATATTATCGACTTCTTTGAGGCTCAGGGCTTAAAGACTAAAATTGAACGCGGTAACCGTGTATTTCCCGTATCGGATAAGGCGGTTGACGTGGTGGATACTATGCGCGCCTTTGCCGAGGACAACGGCGCTCGTATAGTTTATAAAGAGGTTGAGGATATAATCGCCGAAAACGGCGCTGTATCAGCCGTTAAGGCAGGGGACAGGTTATATCACTGCGACAGCGTTATTATCGCTACAGGCGGTAAAAGCTACGCTCAGACAGGCTCTACGGGCGACGGTTATAAGTTCGCGCGTAAGTTCGGGCATACTATCGTATAACCCAAGCCCTCGCTTATCCCGCTCGTAAGTCCGGATACCGACTGTAAAAAGCTGCAGGGCTTGTCGCTAAAAAATGTCGGTCTAAAAATAACCGCCGAGGGTAAGACGGTTTATGAGGATTTCGGAGAAATGCTTTTTACGCACTTCGGAATTTCGGGACCTATGGTGCTTTCGGCGAGCTGTAATATGAGGGATTTTTCGCTCGGATATACGGCTCATATCGACTTTAAGCCGGCTTTAACTTTTGAACAGCTTGATTTACGCGTCCGGCGTGACTTTAAGGAAAATATTAACAAAAGCGCGTCTAATTCTCTGGGTAAACTATTGCCCAAAAAGCTCATACCTGTTATAATAGAAAGGTGGGGCATAGACGCCGATAAAAAGTGCAACTCGCTCACTAAGGACGAGCGCAAAGCTTTAGTGAGTCTGCTAAAGGATTTTACCGTAAAAATTACATCCGCGCGCCCTATAAACGAGGCTATAATAACCTCGGGCGGAGTTAAAGTAAGCGAGATTAATCCGAAAACTATGGAGAGTAAACTCGTACACGGGCTTTACTTTTGCGGAGAGGTAATCGACGTTGACGCCTATACAGGAGGCTTCAATCTCGTTATCGCCTGGGCTACAGGCAGACTGGCGGGAGAGAACAGTATATGAATTGAGAATTGAGAATGGAGAATTGAGAATTATGGTCGAGAAGAAGCATTGTAATAATTCAACACTATCGTATCCCGACAATATTTATATGCTTCGCAAGCGAAGCTTGCGTTTAAATTCGGTCGGGAATAAATCTTAACTGACAGATTACTCTATCTTCTCGACATTCATTTTCAATTTTCAATTCTCAATTCTCAATTCTTTCGACTGAAAGGAGAAAAAAACTATGAGTATAGCAATAGCGATTGACGGACCCGCCGGCGCGGGCAAAAGTACAATATCTAAATCCGCGGCTAAACAGCTCGGATTTATCTATATCGACACGGGCGCGCTCTACCGTACGGTAGGTTTAGCCGCTTTGAGAGCGGGCGTTGAGCCCGTCGAGAGTAAAGAGGTGGACGAGCTTTTATCGAAAATAACCGTAGAGCTT
>JAHKZS010000056.1 GCA_020626545.1 bacterium | reverse complement strand
GGTTATGCCATTTATCGAAAAGCTCGATTAAATCGGTACGATTAGGCGCGGAGGTTTTAGGAAGCTTACCTGTCTTATCGACATGCTCGTAAATATCCTCCGGCACTACCTCTAAGCCGTCTTTCTTAGTTTCCTCCCCCATAGATACATAGAGCGGAAGAATGTCTATATCGTACTTTTTAATTAATTCAGGCGATAAATCGCAGGTGCTGTCGGATGTGATTTTTACTTTCATAGCTTTACCCCCTCACTATGAGTGTATGGTAACACAAAGAGTTAAAATATGCAATAGAATTTTTAAAAAAGCCAAAAGACGCCTTACTGTAATAGTAAGACGTCTTTTAAGTTAGAAAATTGATTAGTTAAAATAATCCCAGATACTGTCTTCGCTGTCTTCTCCGCCGCTGAAGCTGTCTTCGGAATTATTGTTATTGCTTGTGATACTATCCTTAGTATACTCGGCAAGCTTCATTCTTATAGTTCCCGACTGGGAGCCTCTGTACACTCCGAATGTTACGGTATCCCCTACTTTAAGCTTTTTAATCAGGTTGTTTAACTCGGCTGTAGTTTCAACCTTAGTACCGTTAACCTTAGTGATAATATCGCCTGCCTGGAATCCCGCTTTAGCCGCGTTACTGCCTATATTAACGCTTGTAACATAAACACCCGTCTGATTTGTGCCGTACATCCAAAGCTGAGCCTGAGAGCTTACGTCGGATAAAGACATTCCAAGGTCAATCTGTCCCTTTACATATCCGTACTTTTTAAGGTCGGAAAGTACATCCTGTACATCGTTAATCGGGATAGCGAATCCGATACCCTCTACTGAGTTCGAGGACGATTTAGCGTTAACGATTCCGATAAGCTCGCCGTTACCGTTAAAGAGTCCGCCGCCTGAGTTACCGGGGCTGATTTCGGAATTTGTCTGGAGTAAATTCATCGTCTGGTTATCTATAGTAACCTCTCTGTCAAGAGCGCTTATTATACCGTCTGTTACTGTACCGCCGAGCTGTCCGAGCGGATTGCCTATAGCTACCGCGTAATCGCCTACGGCGATTTTAGAGCTGTCGCCGAGAGTAGCGTAAGTTAAGTCTTTCTTAGGATTAACCTTTAGTAAAGCTATATCGCCCGCCGCATAGGTTCCGATCACCTTAACGTTGGTGTATTCGGTTTTATCTCTAAGAGTAATACTAATTTTAGACGCGCCTTCAATTACGTGATAGTTAGTTACAATGTAACCGTCTTTCGAAATAATTACACCTGAGCCGGCGCCCTGCTGAATATACTGCTGAGAGAAAGAGCCTGTTTTAACCTGTTTGGTTGTAACCTCTACAACCGAGTCAGCGGTTTTCTTAACAATCTCGGTAGTTGTGAGAGCGGCTGTGGATGAAGCGTAGGAAGAACTTCCAGAATCGGATTTACTTACGTTTACAGAACCCGTAGTTCCGTTGCCATTCGCTATATTGGCAGCTAAAAATCCGCCGCCCAATCCCAATAACGACGAGCATAATATACTTGCAACAAGCATAACAGCCACCGTCCCTCTGGTAACAGGTTTTTTCTCTTTTTTCTGACTATAATTTGAAGTATTGGACTTCGGAGCCTCATAAGAAGAAGTATAGCTCGGAAACGGCTGAGGAGAATATGAGGAGTGATTAGAGGATACCCTCGGGGATTCTTGCTGAGATTGTTGAGCGCTGTTGCCGTTATAATAGTTCTCACCGTACTTGGCGTAATTATCAGCCGAATAGGACTGATCGGCGTAATGCTTCTGATAATACTCATCGGGTGTATAGTCGGGAGTAGAAGCGTTAATATGCTCGGTATCCTCGGGATTTACGGACGAGCTGATATTCTCGTTGTTATCTAAATTAACGTTGTTATCGTAGTTATTATCATAAGGATTATTTGTCATAACTTTTACCTCCAAAATAATCTTATTAATTATTGTGACATTATAGTAATTCCCTTAAGTGAAAACTATATGAAATAACTATGAAACAAACTTGAAATTTAATATTCAGTACCTTTTAGCGAATCAGACATAGTATATACAGAAGTTTTCTTCAATAATTTTTTAAGGAGTACAAACTGTGGAAATATTTGAATCCATTATGGACAGCTACGGTATATCACCGTTTCCGAATAAAACAAGTGAAGCTATGGCTTATGTACCTTTTCAACAATACAACTCAAAGACCTACTCTGTAGAACAGGCGTTAGAGGCGGGTACGGCTTATCCTGTCTTAAACAAGCCCTTTTTCGGCGGTAAATGCTCGGGAGGTAAAGATGACTGAACGTGAGATTATGATGAAAAAGCTTTCGTCATATCAGTTTATGATAGACGATTTACAGCTTTATCTCGACACACATCCCAACGATGAAAAAACTATTGAGAAGATGAACGAAACAACCGCTAAGTATCTTCCGCTCAGGGAAAGTTTCGAAAAGAAATACGGCGCGCTTACCGCGAGCGATACCTCTAAAAACCGCTGGAGCTGGGTTAAAGCTCCGTGGCCTTGGGAAAACGAGGAGGTAGAATAATGTTTGTATACGAAAAGAAATTACAGTACCCCGTAAATATAAAGAACCCTAACCCGAAGCTCGCTAAAATGATAATGAGCCAGTTTGGCGGCGCTGACGGAGAGCTTGCGGCTTCGGTAAGATATTTGAGTCAGAGATTCACAATGCCTCTACCCGAGTTAAAAGCAACTCTCACCGACATCGGCACGGGAGCACCTGCGTCGGGTAAAATAAT
>JAHKZS010000055.1 GCA_020626545.1 bacterium | reverse complement strand
TATAGCTCTCTACGATTGTACGAGCTGTATCTACTAAGCCCGCGCCAGCTACGATATAGCCGTAGTCCGCCGCGTCCTTAACGATTTCGCTGTTAATTACGGACACGAATCTGATACTGTTTTTATTAGTATCGTTCTTCTTCTGTACGCCTAAAAGCTGGAGATTCTTAAACGTATTGTCGATATCCGAAAGGAGAGTATCGTCCGACTGCTTCGTCATAGTTTCGTCGAGGTCGATAGTTTTTCCGTTCTTATCGGTATAGCCGTTTTCGACAGGATCGGTCTCTGCCGTTGTAGGCTCGGCGGTAGTCGGAACTTCTGTCTCATCGGGATTATACTCGCTCCATACGCCCGTCGCGTTATCCCATTCGCCGTCATTAATGGTATACAGCCAGCCGTTAGTAAAGCCTGTTTCGGCGGATACATTCCACGGGTCGTCAAATCCGCTTGTTTCAGGGTCAAATCTCGCGAATTTACAGCTTGCCCAAGACGCGTCGGAGGATACATCGGCGGTATATATACCGTTTCCGATTTCTTCTAACTCAAACCACTGTTCCGTATAATATTTCCATCCCATTACCTTAACCGCGAAGCGCGCGTTATCTACAGTCCAATCGGAACTCGGGTTAAAATAAACTCTCTGTTCATTTATTGCAGTAGTTGCCGCTTCTGTCGTAGTAGGCTCAACAGCCTCGGTTGTAGGTTCTGCCGTTGTAGGTTCGGCGGTAGTCGGCTCTACCGCTTCGGTAGTAGGCTCGGCGGTTGTGGGAGCAACGGTTGTCGGCTCGGGAGCCTCGGTAGTGGGCTGAGCTGTTGTCGGCGCGACAGTAGTCGGAGCCGCGGTTGTAGGAGCAACTGTCGGAGCCGCTGTAGAAGCCGCCTGAACTTCCCACGTACCCACGTTCCATTTACCGTTAGTCTGAGTGCTCGGATAATAGCCTGTTATCGAGCCGTCTCTGGTGGTGTTGGTTATATTGACTGTCTGAGTTCCGCTGCCGTTGTTAAAGATAAGTCCGTCGAATGAATCGTCAATAGACGCCGTGAACTGTTCTTCACCGTAATCGTTTGTAGTTTTGTTAGTGAGCTGAACTCCGGGCCAGTTAGCGTTATTTGCGCCTGTCGAGTTATTCCAAGCGTAGAGGTAAACGTTACTCCAGCCCTTATTGTTTGTAAATTTTACGGTATATTTACCCGCCGCGGTTGTAGCGTCGGTAACAGTAGTAGGATTAGGAGTAGACGAGGACGAAACCGCTACAGGATATACTCCGGGAGGTACGGAACCCGAAAGGTTTCCGCCGCTTACCCTAAAGCTTGTGTTATGAGCGAGGTCTTTGTAGGTATTGTTAGCCATACTTGTGCCGACATTTACGCTGATAGTGCTGCTGCCTGTGTTGATAAAGCAGATACCCTTATTACCTCTCTCGATAACGAGGAGCTGGTTGTTATTATTGTAGTTATAAATATTGGATACGCCTGTACCCTTACAAGCGTTATGGAATTTGTTAGCGCCTACAACCTCGTCGTCGAAGTAATCGCCGTTACCGCCGTCGTAAGTGCTATTGCTTCCCTGCATATTCGAGGTTGAGCTTCCATAAGGACGGGCGAGGTAAAGCGTGTTAAGTCCCTGAGCCGTAAGAGCCGCCCAAGCGCGTGTAACCTGATATTTCGGCATACCATAATTTCCGCCGACATAGCCGTCGTGAGATTCTACCCAGCAGATAAGATTTTCTCCGCCGAGACCTGCTTTATAATCTCTGAGGTCGTCTGCGTTAAGCACATTATTCTGGATATTATTGCGAACAGTATCGCTGTAAGCGGAGCCTGTAACGTTCATATATTTTGAATATCCTGTAAGAGGACAATTCTGTCCCGCGAGAACCTCGCCGTAAGAGAACTTATCGCCGAGACCGTTTAAAACTGTCGGCCAATAGTTCGAAGTCGGACAACCGCTTATTTCATCGCCCGAGGGAAGCTCAATATGCTTAGCCGCGTCGAAACGGAATCCGTCAGCGCCGTCGGCGATTATATTCTGTAGAAGCGCTTTAGCCTGGGACTGAAGCGTTGTATTGTTGGTATTGAGGTCAGGCATACCGGTAATGTCCTTCTGAGTCTGCTGCCAACGGTCATCCCAGTTAGAAATACCGCCCTGATTATGATAATCCTGAGTAATACCGGAAACATAGGATTTCTGGTCGGTAGTATGGTTTAAGGCTACGTCAACAATAACTTTAAGTCCGAGAGCGTGAGCTTCGGTACATAAGGTCTTAAACTCGCTTTCGGTACAAATCTTGTTGCCGATAGAATAGTTCTTCGGCTGATAGAACTGATACCAGTTAGTAACGGTATTGTCCGAAGTATTATTACCGCTGCCGACGATACCGTTAATCGGAGATGTCTGAATAGCGGTATAGCCCGACTCCGCAATTTTCTGGAGATTGGTTCTGATTGTGCTTACAGGCCAGTTCCAGCAGTGAAGAATAACTTCCTCGGTGCTGTACTTAGAGTTGCCCGCAGCGAATACAGTGCTCACGGACATTCCCGCGAAACAGCTTATAACCAAAGCTAAGCTCAATAGTAAAGAAAGTATTTTTGTGGATTTTTTCATCAAAAATCCTCCTAAATCTAAGTTTTTCCCGAATTATCAATCGAAACTAAATGCGCCGAATGGTTAAACCGCCCAACTCAAGCGCGTGTTTATAGTAATTATACAACAGTTTTCCTTTATTTGCAATAATTTTTCATAAATTGTACAACTAAACTGACAAAAAATAGGAGTATGCGTAGAAATCTACACATACTCCATAGTTATACTATATATAATGTATTACTCAATCGGCTCGAAGTCAGCCACGCCGTGTTTACAAAGCGGACAGATAAAGTCGTCGGGAAGCTCCTCGCCCTCGTAAACATAACCGCACACCTTACATACCCAGCCTTTTTTACCGTCGGTCTCGGGCTTGGGCTTAACGTTGTTCTGATAATAAGTATAGGTCATAGTTTCCTTGTCGGAGGTTACGCGCGCCTCGGTAACGCTGCAAATAAACATTCCGTGAGTATCGAGGTCGATATAATCCTCTACCTTTAATGACATAAAGGAGTTGATGTATTTCGGCAGGAATACAAGTCCGTTATCGGAATAAAGCTTTTCGCAATCCTTAAACTTATCGGTATTTCTTCCGCTCTGGAATCCGAAGGTCTCGAACACCTTAAACGGAGCCTCAACCGAAAGACAGTTAACGTTCATCTTGCCTGTTTCCTTGATAACGTGGTGAGAGTAATTCTGCTTATTTATACAAACAGCGACACGGTTCGGGGAATTTGTCACCTGAGTAACAGTGTTTACAATAAGTCCGTTATCCTTTTTGCCATCGTTAGAGGTAACTACATAAAGTCCGTAGCCGATGTTAAACAGAGCGGTCATATCGTTCTTATCGGCAGTCTCGTCGTTCTGAGCCATATAGTCCTTACAGAGCTCGTCGGCGAGCTTCTCGAGCTGTTCTGAGCTTTCGTCGTTAAGAGCCGACATAATTTTAACCGTAGTATCGGTGTACTCAATATTCTTACAGCCCTCGAGCATTTTCTTCATAGTTTTAGCCGCGAGCGGAGCCCACGAGCCGTTCTCGATAAGACCGATAGTCTTATTCTGGAAGTTACGCTCGGTGAGGTGGTTAATAAACTCACGCATAAACGGGAAAATCTCGGCGTTATAAGTAGTAGTCGCGAGAACGATTCTGCCGTAACGGAAAGCGTCCTCAACGCACTCCGCCATATCCTCACGCGCGAGGTCGTTAACTACAACCTTGGGACAGCCTTTAACTCTAAGCTTTTCGGCGAGAATCTCAACAGCTTTCTTAGTGTTGCCGTAAACGGAAGTATAGGCAATCATAATTCCGTCGGTTTCTACGCCGTAGCTCGACCATGTGTTATAGAGGTCGAGGTAATATCCGAGGTTTTCGGAAAGAATCGGGCCGTGAAGCGGACAGATAGTCTGAATATCTAATGTAGCGGCTTTCTTTAAGAGCGCCTGAACCTGAGCGCCGTACTTACCTACTATACCTATATAATAGCGTCTTGCCTCGCAAGCCCAGTCCTCGTCAACGTCGAGAGCGCCGAACTTACCGAATCCGTCAGCCGAGAAAAGAACCTTATCCTTGCTGTCGTAAGTAACGATAACCTCGGGCCAGTGAACCATCGGAGCGCCTACGAAGTTAAGAGTATGCTCGCCGAGCTCGAGAGTATCGCCCTCTTTAACGACAACTCGTCTGTCCTCGAACTGAGTTCCGAAGAAATTCTGCATCATATTAAAAGCCTTCTGGCTCGATACGATAACAGCCTCGGGATAGTTGTTCATAAAGTTTTTGATATTCGCGCTGTGGTCGGGCTCCATATGCTGAACTACGAGGTAATCGGGCTTTCTGCCGTCGAGAGCTTCCTCGAGGTTGTTGAGCCATTCGTGAGTAAAATTGCGGTCAACGGTATCCATTACCGCAACCTTCTTATCAAGAATAACATAAGAGTTGTACGCCATTCCGTTGGGAACGATATACTGACCTTCGAATAAATCAATCTTATGGTCGTTAACTCCTACGTACTTAATATCATTTGAAATAAACATAAAACGCCTCCTTGTGAATTTTGATTAATAAGCACCTATAGTATAGCATACTCTTATATAAATTTACAACAAAAACTTTTTATAAAGTGATACTTTTCAAAACATTTTTCTCGTTTTAAGATATTTATAATCATTAATATAGTAATTTGACAAATAATTCGCTTAAAAATGATTAACTTTAATCATTTGGATTCTAAAAATACCGTTATTGTTGCAATTATGGCGAAATATTTTCAAAAAATTAATAAATTTTTGAGCATTTTGTATTGACTTTATGATTGAGAGTGGTATAATACAATCAGAGGTGACTAAATATGCTCAGCCAAGAGCGATATAAGCTAATACTTGATATTATTAATGACAGAAATACCGTAACTGTCGCTGAACTATCCTCGGAACTCGATACCTCGGAGTCCACTATAAGACGCGACCTCACCGCTTTAGACCGATTAGGTAAGATTAGAAAGTTCTTCGGAGGCGCGGCGTCAATACGACAGAACGAGGGTTTTTTCGAAGATAAGGTAAGCGTTCGTGAAACTCAGATGCACGAAGAAAAAACCAAAATCGCGAAATACGCCGCGACGCTCATCAACGACAGCGACTTTGTTTATATAGACGCGGGTACTACTACCTCGAGGCTTATCGACTTTATCACTAATGATAAAGCGACCTACGTCACAAACGGTATTACCCACGGCAGAAAGCTTATTCACAGAGGCTTCAAGGTCTATATTATCGGCGGCAGGATTAAAGAAACCACCGAAGCGATTATCGGCACCGAGGGTGTAGCAAGTTTAAGAAGCTTTAACTTCTCAAAGGCGTTTATCGGAACGAACGGAATGGATTTACAAGCGGGCTTCAGCACTCCCGATATTGAGGAAGCGCTGATAAAACAGACAGCTATCGAGAAAAGCTACACCGCGTTTGTACTCGCGGACAACTCGAAATTCGGGAGAGTCTTTCCCGTAACATTTTCCGAGCTGAATAAATGTTGCGTTATCACGGACTCTTTACCTGATGATAGATTCAGTAAAGAAACTATAGTAAAGGAGGTATCTATATGATATACACCGTAACTTTAAACCCTTCTATTGATTATGTTGTACGTTTAGACGGACTTACGACGGGAATCACCAACCGCACCACAAGCGAGGAATATTACTTCGGCGGTAAGGGTATAAATGTATCGTGTGTACTTGCTGAACTCGATTTAGACAGCACGGCTTTAGGCTTTATCGCGGGATTCACGGGCGACGCTATAGAGGACGGAATTCGAAACGACCGAATTACTACCGATTTCATAAAACTAAGCGGCGGAATCTCGAGAATCAACATAAAGATTAAAGCGGGCGAGGAAACAGAAATCAACGGCCAGGGACCGCACATAACCGACGACGAGCTCAACCGCCTTATCGAGAAGCTCGACCGTATCCAAGACGGCGACACTCTCATTTTAGCGGGAAGCATACCCAACACCCTCCCCGATGATGTGTATGAAAGGATGCTCGAAAGGTTAAAGGACAGGAAAATCAGAATTGTCGTAGACGCGACTAAAAAGCTTCTCGTAAATTCCTTAAAATACAAGCCTTTCCTTATTAAACCCAACCGTCAGGAAATTTCCGAAATCTTCGACGTAGAAGTCGAAAGCGAGGAAGATACCGAAAAATATGCCCGAAAGCTTATGGAAATGGGCGCTCAGAATGTGCTTATTTCCCTCGGAGGCGACGGCGCTATGCTCATCGACGAATTCGGAAACGTACATAAAATGGGCGTAGTTAAAGAAAAGGTTATAAATACCGTAGGCTCGGGCGATTCCATGGTAGCGGGATTCGTCGCGGGATATGAAAAAGAAAAAAGCTACCCTTACGCACTGAAACTGGGCAGTGCCTGCGGAAACGCCACGGCGTTTTTACCGGGACTAGCCACAAAAGAAAAAATAAAAGATATTTTAAACAAACTTTAGAAGGAGGCATTTATGCGTATTACTGATTTGCTTAAAAAGCAAGGCATCGCTCTTGGTGTATCGGCAAAAGACAAGAGCGACGCAATCGACCAACTCGTAGCATTGCATGAAAAATGCGGTAACTTAAAAGACGCGGGCGAGTACAAAGAAGGCATTCTCAAAAGAGAAGAAATGGGCACTACCGCTATAGGTATGGAGGTTGCTATCCCCCACGCTAAGAGCGCAGCCGTTAAGGCTCCCGCTCTTTCGGCTATTACCGTTCCCGAAGGCGTTAACTACGACGCTCCCGACGGCGCTGACTGTAAGCTTATCTTTATGATAGCGGCTACTCTCGACGGCGACGTTCATCTCGAGGTTCTCGCTAGACTTATGCAGATGTTAATGGACACCGAGTTCACATCTCAGCTCAAAGCGGCTAAAACAGCGGACGAATTCTTAAAGATTATCGACGCTAAGGAAGCTGAGAAATTCCCCGAGGAAACCGCCGCTCCCGCGAAGGCTTCCGACGGCGGCTACCGTGTACTCGCTGTTACAGCTTGTCCCACAGGTATCGCCCACACCTATATGGCTGCCGAAGCTTTAGCTAAGGCAGGCGAAGATATGGGTATCACAATTAAGGTTGAGACCAACGGCTCAGGCGGAGCTAAGAACGTTCTCACCGCTGAAGAAATCGCTAACTGCGACGGTATCATCATCGCGGCTGACAAGAGCGTTGAGACAGCCCGCTTCGACGGAAAACCCGTATACTCAACCAAGGTTGCCGACGGTATTCATAAGCCCGAGGAACTTATCAACAAGATTGTAAACGGAGAGGCTCCCGTATTCCACTCCGATAAGAAAGCCGAAGCCGCTTCGTCCGATGGAGGCGAAGGCATCGGAAGAAAGCTTTATAAACACCTTATGAACGGCGTATCTCATATGCTTCCGTTCGTAGTAGCGGGCGGTATCTTTATCGCTATCGCGTTCTTAATCGACTCGTTCTCAGGCGTTGCGCAGGACGGCAACTTCGGTACAGGTACACCTGTTTCCGCGTGGTTTAAAAACATAGGCGGCGTAGCGTTTAACTTTATGCTTCCCGTACTCGCGGGCTTTATCGCAAGGTCTATAGCTGACCGACCGGGCTTGCTCGTAGGTATTGTCGGCGGTTCTCTCGCCGCTACAGGCTCGACTTTCGCAAACCCCGCCGCGTTAACAGGAGACGCCGCAGCCGCTGCTCACGTTGAAGCGGCTGTTCCCTCAGGCTTCTTAGGCGCGTTACTCGCGGGCTTTATCGCAGGCTGGCTTTTGAAGATGGTTATGAAAGGCTGCGAAAAACTACCGCGTGCTTTAGAAGGTATTAAACCGGTACTTATCTTCCCGCTTGCAGGTTTAGGTATAGTAGGCGTAATGATGTGTGCCGTAAACCCGTTTATGGGTATCATCAACACAGCGATGACAAACGGCGTTACAGCAATGTCCAAGAACCCCGCTTTAATCGTTCCTCTCTGCGCTCTGCTCGCGGGTATGATGGCGATTGATATGGGCGGTCCGTTCAACAAGGCGGCTTATGTTACAGCGGCAGGCTTACTCGCTAACAATCCTAACGATAGCGCAAGCCAGATGATTATGGCTGCTGTTATGATCGGCGGTATGGTACCTCCTATCGCAATCGCTCTTTCAACAACAATCTTCCGCAACAGATGGACAGCCGAAGAGAGAAAGAGCGGCCCCGTTAACTATATTATGGGCTTATCATTTATTACAGAAGGCGCTATTCCTTACGCTGCCGGACATCCGCTTCAGGTTATCCCGAGCTGTATCGTAGGCTCCGCTTGCGCCGGCGCTCTTTCCGCGTTATTCCAGTGCACTTTAAGAGCTCCCCACGGCGGTATCTTCGTACTCCCGACTATCGGAAACGCTCTGATGTACTTCTTAGCTCTCATTATAGGTTCTGTAGCAGGTATGTTACTTCTCGCTATTCTTATGAAGAAAAAGGCGTAATAAATCGATTAATATAAAAGGAGAAATAACACAATGGTATCTAAAAAATTAACTATCGTAAACGCGCAGGGTTTCCATATGCGCCCCGCTTCAACATTCGCGACAGCTATGGGCAAATACGCTTGCGACGTTACTATCAAACACAACGGCAACGACGTTAACGCTAAAAGCCTTATGAACATTATCGCTGCTTGTATTAAATGCGGTAACGAAATCGAAATCGTGGCTGACGGCGCTGACGAAGCCGCGGCTTTAGACGAAGCCGTAAAGATGGTAGAAAGCGGATTCGGCGAATAATGTAAATTAAAAGGTTGCCGCTTACGCGGCAACCTCAGTGGTAAGTGATAAGTGGTAAGTTTAGATAGTTATCACTTACCGCTTACCACTTATTACTTATTAAAAAGGATGTGATTTTATGTTAAAAGGTATAGCAGCTTCCGAAGGAATCGGAATCGGTAAAGTTATGATAATTGAGGAAACCTCCCTCGATTACACCCCGAAAACCGTAACAGATACCGCGGCGGAGCTCGAGCGTTATAAGGACGCGGTAGAAAAGTTCTGCGCGGAAACCGAAGAACAGGCGGAAGCCCTTAGAAAATCCACAGGCGATAAAGAAGCCGAGATTTTAATGGGCCATATCCAGATGATTAAAGACCCGTTTATGGGCGGTTCTATCGAGAACCTTATCGAGTCGGGCCAGTGCGCCGAGGCAGCTTTAGACCAGCAGTGCAATATGTTTATAGATATGTTCTCTCAGGTTGAGGACGAAATGACCCAGCAGCGCGCAGCGGACGTTAAGGATATTAAAGCGGCAATGCTTGCAATCCTCTTAGGCGTTAAAGTCGTTAAAATCAGCGACGCTCCCAAGGGCACCGTTTTAGTAGCTAAGGAAGTTACCCCGTCGATGACAGCGGGTATAAATAAAGAAAATATCGTAGGTATTATTACCGAAACAGGAAGCCAGACCTCCCACTCCGCTATCTTAGCGAGAGCGCTCGAAATCCCCGCTGTACTCAGCGTAGAAAATTCTACAACAACTCTCTCATCGGGCGAGCAGGTTATCGTAGACGGAAGCGCGGGCGAGGTTGTAACAGCTCCGAGTGAAGAACAGATTAACGAATACTCGGCTAAGCGCGACGCGTTCCTGCGCGAAAAAAGAGAGCTCGAAAACTACCGCGGCAAAAAGACTGTTTCCGCGAGCGGCGACGAGTATGAGCTTTTCTGTAATATCGGAACTCCCAAGGACGCGGCTAAGGCTATGGAAGCCGACGGCGAGGGCGTAGGACTATTCAGAACAGAGTTCTTGTTTATGGACAGAAACGCTCTCCCGACCGAAGACGAACAGTTCGAAGCCTACAAGCAGGCGGCAATCGTCTTAAAAGGCAAGGGCCTTATTATCCGTACTCTTGATATCGGCGGTGACAAGGAAATCCCCTATCTCGGACTTGAGAAAGAGGAAAATCCGTTTATGGGATTCAGAGCGATTCGTTACTGCCTTAAAAACCGTGACCTCTTTAAATCTCAGATTAAGGCGATTTTAAGAGCGAGCGCGTTCGGCGATATAAGAATTATGTTCCCGCTGATCACAGCTGTTGAGGAATTGAGAGCGGGCAAGGAATTAGTAGAAGAAGCCAAGGCTGATTTAAGAGCTTCGAAAATTGAGTTCGACGAGAACATCAAGGTCGGCGTTATGACCGAAACCGCCGCGTCAGGCGTAATCGCTCATATGCTTGCTAAGGAAGCCGATTTCTTCAGCATAGGCACCAACGATTTAACAGGCTACACTATGGCGGCTGACCGAGGCAACGGCGACGTAGCATACCTCTACTCACCGTTCCAACCCAGCGTACTTATGATGATAAGACGTATTATAAAGTGCGCTAACGAGGCGGGTATTCCCGTAGGAATGTGCGGAGAAGCGGCGGCTAATCCGATGATGATTCCTCTGTTAATTTCATTCGGCTTAACCGAGTTCAGCGTATCGGCACCGTCGGTATTAAAGGTTAGAAAGAACATAGCTAAATGGACTAAGGAAGAAGCCGATAAGGTGGCGGAAACAGTTATGGCGATGTCCACCGAGGCTGAGATTGTAGATTACTTAAAAGGTATAGTGTAAAAGCTTTATAATGACAAAAAGAGGACGGCAATTTAGCTGTCCTCTTATTTTGTCTAATATTAAATTCTATCCATCTCGAACCAGAATGTCGAACCCGAGCCGACTTTACTCTTTACTCCGTAGCGAGCGCCGTGGAGGTCGAGTATATTCTTTACAATAGAAAGTCCTAAGCCTGTGCCGATAACTCCGCGTTTATGCTCTTTATCAACCTTGTAGTACCTATCCCAGATATACTCGAGTTTATCCTCGGGGATACCCTCTCCGTGATCCTCTACCTCAATACGCACACGTTTATCGGTAGATTTCTGGGTAACGATAACGGTCTTATCCTCTCCGCAATGGTTAATCGCGTTGTTGATAAAGTTGTAGATAACCTGCCCGAGCTTAATTCGGTCGGCGTTTACATACACGTTTTTATCGTACTTAAAGGTTATATTGTAACCCTCCTGCTCCCTGAGCTTAGTGTATCTCTGGAAAATATCGTTAATCTCGTCGGTTAAGCTGAACTGTTCGGTTTCGAGCTCTATCGCACCCGACTGGAGCTTAGATAAATCGAGCATATCGTTGACGAGGTTCGTAAGCCTGTTAGCCTCGTCGATAATAACCTGAACGTTTTCGGGAGTATTCTCGCCGGGTAAGTCGCGCATTACCTCTCCGTAGCCCGTAATCATAGTGAGCGGAGTTCTCAGGTCGTGGGAAATATTCGCGATAAGCTCCTGGCGGAGATTATCGGTTTTCTGAAGCTCTCGGCGGGTTATATTCAGCGTATCGCTGAGCTCGTTAACCTCGAGGTAGCCTCGGCTGTTGAACTCTACGTTATAATTTCTGCGGGCAAGCTGTTTAATCGTCGTGTTAACCTCGACCAGTGGTCGTGAAATTCGGCGCGATACGATAAACGCGAGTATTATCGCGAACACGATAAACACAAAGCTTACCAGTATAAGCTGAACCCGGATTGTATTTATTACCGAATCGACAGGCGTAATCAGCGCCGTTACAAGTACAAATCGCTCGTTACCGCTGTTGAGCTTTACAATCTCGGCGTAGATAAGATTCTGGGCGTGTTTATGATGTTCCTTCATTCTAAACCCGGAATTATAGTCCGGTAGCTCGTCCGCGGAAGCTTCGACATTATCCACGCCGGAAAAAACCACCTTTTCCTCATTTACGGACGAGGTAGTTATATACTGACCGCCGTTATCCTCGGCGAGCTTATAATACGAATACACGTTGTGCATATTTATATCACGAAGTCCCGATGGGTTATTAAACTCGCTTCCGTATTCCTTCGTCATAATTTCGTCGCTCGAGTCGTACACGAATACGCTCATTTCATTCTCGCGGGAGATACTGCTAATAGCAGAGTCGACATTCTCGCCGCTCTTTATACTCGAGGTAATCTGTGAAGCGTAGCGCTGAACCTGAGCCTGCCGTATAAGCGTATAACAGGTATCGAGAAACGCTATCTGGAATATCCACAGAAACACGAGCATAGCCGCTGAAAAAGCGATAAAATAAATACTCAGTTTATACCTTAGCGGAAGGCTTCTCCAGCGTGAGATTTTATCAGTTTGTCTCAAAGCGATAACCTACCCCTCGAAGCGTAACTATACATTTACTATAATCGCCGAGCGATTTTCTGAGCAGTTTAATATGGGTATCGAGCGTGCGCTCGTCGCCGAAGAAATCGTATCCCCATACTTCCGAGATAAGCTTTTCTCTCGTAAGCGCCAAGCCCTTATTCTTAACCATATAGAAGAACAGCTCGTACTCCTTCGGGGTCATTTCGGCGCGTTTGCCGTCGATAGTTACTATTCGGGCGGAAAAATCTACGGTAAGTCCCTTGTAGGTAAAAATGTCCTTTTCAGCCCGGGCGTTTTTACCCTCGGAGCGTTTGATAACAGCGTTAACCCTCATCATAAGCTCTTTCGGGGAGAAAGGCTTTACAACGTAGTCGTCCGAGCCGAGCTCGAAGCCGTGGATTTTATCGTACTCCTCGCCTCTCGCCGAGAGCATAATTACGGGAGTGTCGGAAAATTTTCTAATCTCACGGCACGCCGAAAATCCGTCCAGCTCGGGCATCATAACGTCCATTATAATTAAATCGTAGGTGTTTTTACGGCATACTTCGATAGCCTGCATACCGTCTCCCGCTTCCTCAACGGTATGTCCCTCAAATTCCGCGTACTTGCGGATAAGCTCGCGGATTCTTACCTCATCGTCTACTACTAAAAGTTTACTCATATTATCCCCTCCCGATTGATTATAACATAATTTTAAAATCCGAATGTGAAAACTATATGTCGGATTTTTTAAATATATATGATTAATATACCATATTTGCGCGGTTTTTAAAAGATTAATTTGATTTAAAGCTGGATTTGTTCTATAATAAAATTAGTTTTGTTAAGGAGCAGCGTATGGAAACGAGAATTATTAAAGCGAACGAAATAACCGAAACAGTCAAAAAGCTGTTTATGGATTGCAACTATTTTATCGGCGAAGATATTATGAACGCGCTTAAAACCGCCCGTGACAACGAAGAAAGCGATACGGCGAAAAGCGTTCTTTCCCAGATTATCGAGAACGACGAAATAGCCGCCGCGGAAGAAATCCCGATGTGTCAGGACACGGGAATGGCGGTGCTGTTTATCGAATATGGCGACAAGGTTGTCGTGGACGGAGATTTTGAAGAAGCCGTACAGCAAGGCGTCCGCGAGGCTTACGACGAGGGCTATCTCAGAAAAAGCGTAGTCAGCGACCCTGTATTCGACAGAATTAATACAAAGGACAACACTCCCGCGATTATTCACACAAAAATCGTCAGCGGAAATACTATAAAAATTACCGCGGGCGGAAAAGGGTTCGGAAGCGAAAATATGTCCGCGATAAAAATGCTCACTCCCTCATACGGAGTAGAGGGCGTTAAACAGTTTATACTCGATACCGTAAAATCGGCAGGCCCTAACCCCTGTCCTCCGATTGTAGTCGGGGTAGGTATCGGCGGAACCTTCGAGAGAGCGGCTCAGCTCGCCAAAAAGGCGACGTTCAGGAGCATAGATACCTATAATCCCGACGAACGTTACGCAGAACTCGAAAAAGAACTGCTCGAAGCAATCAACAAAATGGGCTTCGGCCCCGCGGGCTTAGGCGGAAAAACCTGCGCCCTCGGCGTAAATATCGAAACCTCGCCGACTCATATCGCGGGTATGCCCGTAGCGGTGAATATTTGTTGTCACGCGGCAAGACATAAGTCCGCGAAAATTTAAGGAGGCGCAGCTATGAAGAAACTGACTTTACCCCTGACCGACGAACAGATTAACGGCTTAAAGGCGGGCGAAAGCGTACTTCTCACGGGTACAATGATTACAGGCCGTGACGCCGCGCACAAACGTCTCTTTGAACTCGCAGAAAAAGGAGAGGCTTTACCCGTAAATATTGACGGAGAAACTATCTATTACGTAGGCCCCGCTCCCGCGAAACCGGGTTACGCCGTAGGCCCCGCGGGCCCGACCTCGAGCTATCGAATGGATAAATACGCGCCGAAGCTCTTGGATATGGGACTTAAAGCTATGATTGGAAAAGGCCGTCGAAACGACGACGTAAAAAAAGCCATCGTCCACAACCACGCCGTATATTTCGCGGCTATCGGCGGAGCGGCGGCTCTTATAGCGAAAAGCATAAAAAAGACCGAGCCTATCTGCTACGAGGATTTAGGCACGGAATCCATAAGGATGTATTATGTCGAGGATTTTCCCTGTGTAGTCGCTATCGACAGCGAGGGCAACGACGTTTACGAGAGATAATATGAATATAATTGTGAGAAAACACGAAGAAAGCGACATTGAAAAAATGGTCGAAATCTGGAACGAGGTTGTCGAGGACGGCGAAGCGTTCCCTCAGACCGAGCTTCTTAACTCTAAAAGCGGAAAAGAATTTTTCGACAGCCAGACTACCTGTTCTGTAGCGGTAGATACCGACACAAAAAATCTTCTCGGGTTATATATTCTGCACCCGAACAACGTCGGACGCTGCGGTCATATATCGAACGCGAGCTACGCCGTTAAAAAGGGGCTGAGAGGACTTCATATCGGCGAAAAGCTTGTACTCGACAGCATAAACCAAGCTAAAGAAAACGGCTTCAGGATTTTACAGTTTAACGCCGTAGTAAAAAGCAATTTGCCCGCGCGGAAGCTGTACGAAAAGCTCGGCTTTACTCCGCTCGGCACAATCCCGGGAGGGTTCTTAAACAAGGACGGCGGGTACGTCGATATTGTGCCGTATTTTATAGAGGTTAAAAGCTAAAAATCCAACTTACAACTAAGCGCCGGCTCAACATACGTTGAACCGGCGCGTTAAATTTAGTGTATTCCGCCTTCGTCGATTTCAAGTGTAGGAGGCTGCTCTCCTGTATTTAAAAGAGCCTCGTCTACCTCGTATTTAACTTCTTCGAACTGTGCGGGAATATATTTTTTCTTCTCCATTATCGTTACCTCCATTATCCGTTTACATAAGCCTGAGCGGCTTGATAGTATACAAACATTGCCTTTGACATATCGGCGTCGTCGGGATATTCCGTATCCTTTGAAGCGAGCTGTGCCCACTTAATTACGCTGTAGTTAAAGTCAAACGCGGTAGTACCGCCTTTCTTAACTACAACATTCTGAGCGTCGTCAAGCTTATAAGCTAAAACTGAGGGCGCGTTAAAGTAATAGTAACTTCCGTTCTTTTCGACAGTTACCTCGCTGCCGTCGAGAGTAAAGGTATAATCATCTATATCGCTTCCCTCGGCGAGCTTAAAGTAATAGCGTACATAGGGAGCGTTTTTGAAGAATACCGAGGAACCTACGTACTCGATACCCTCGCTGACGCCTGTCGGTCTGTCCTCTGTGATTGAGCTTTTTACATTAACGCTCGAAATATCGTCCTTATAACCCTCGTTAGCGTAGGGCTCGCCGTTGTATTGAAAGCGTTCCTGAGTATATCCGCCGTAGTTGAGCGCGGCTCGAAGTAATGCCTTTTCAGCCGCGGGAGTATTATCGTCCTCAAGTCCCGCGATACAATAGTCACGGATACTTCTCGAGTAGGTCGAAACAGGCTCTCCGCTGTCGTCGTTATAAAGCTCGGCTTTTACGACAATCGCCATCTCGGAAGCGGTCAGCTCACAGCGGAAACGATAGTAATTTCCGAGTTTGTCGTTACGGTCAGCGTCAACCTTAACGGTCTTTTCCTCGCCGTAGTGGTTGTAGGTAAACTTAACATAAGCGTCGTCCACATTCTCGTCCGCGATAGTCGCGAGGAAGTTAAGGGTAAGGTTGTCCTTAAACGAAACCGTGTTGCCCTTATAAAGCGAGTCCTTTTCCTTCCATTTAGCAGTTAGTGTCAAATCGGAAGTAATCGGGGTAGTAAAGTCAAATTTAGTATCGCCGTTATACCAGCCGTCGAACACATAGCCGTCCTTAGTCGGAGTATTCGGCTCGTCAACAACGGTATTACATTCAACGTCCACAGTATTTTTATCGCCGTCGTTATCGAACGTAACCACATAGTAATCGTAGCTTCCCTCGGGATTGTCGAGGTCAACATAGCCTCGGGAAACGAGCTCGTCGTTAACCGTATTTTCGTATTTATACGGAATGTTGCCGTCGTAGATTACGTCGGTCGAGTAAAACTCGGAAAGCGTAGTTTTAATATCCTCGGCGTTATAATCGCCGTTAACGATAAACTCTACAGTTACCAAAGCCTTGCCGTCCGAGAAGTCGAACGGAACGTCGATATCGGTAGCGTTAAACAGGATTTTACCGTCTTTAACCGAGGCGTAAGCGGAGCTGTCCTCGCTGTACACGACAATCGAGGGAACCTCGTCGCCGTGTTCGTCGGTAACGGTTTTAACGCTCAGCGTATCGGGATAAGTAATCTCGCCGTCGAGTCCGTTTATTAAGCTGTCGCAGTTAAGTACATACTTATAAGTAATGGTTTCTTCTTCGGCGGCGGAAGCGTATCCGATAGAACACAGCGCCGAAATAATCAGAGTCAACGCCAGAACTATAGATATAAGCTTTTTTCCACGTAATTTCATAAACTATCCTCCTAACAAGGTATATTCATATTTATAATACACTATATAGGTGAATTTTTCAATAATTTTTACTCAAAAAGTTCGGGGTGCATACGGCTGTAATGGAAAATATACTGCTGGGCAATTCCCGCGTAATCGCCGAAGTCGTTTTCGGTCATATCGGGGAACAGCTTTTCCATAGCCCGCTTCATCCATACGTCCACGGGGAAAGCCTCTACCCTGTGCAACCCGAAAAGCAGAGTGCAGTCGGCGACTTTTACTCCGACGCCCTTAATCTTCATAAGCTCCGATCTCGCTTTTTCATAATCGAGAGTTCGGCATTTTTCGAGTTCAACCTCGCCGCCGCTAACCTTTTTTGCGGCGTCGATTATGTATTTATTTCGAAAGCCCGCGCGTATCGGGGCTAAATCGTCGGGCGATAACCCGGCGAGTCTTTCGGCAGTCGGAAAGGTGTAATAATCGTCGGTTTTCTCGCCAAAGCTCTCACACAACCTCTCGACTATTCCCTTTATCCTTTTTATGTTGTTGTTCTGGGAGATTATAAACGTACAAAGCGCCTCCCACGGCTCCTGGCGGAGTATTCTAATCCCGGGCGCGTAGGCGCAGGCTTCCTTTAATACGGGATGAAGTCCGCTTATTTCGGCGCGGATTTTTCCGTAATCGAGCTCGAGGTCGAGGTAATTTTTCCAAATATTCTCGAAATCCTCGGCGGTAGTATTATCAAGACAGAGGTCATCGCCATCGTAATAAATATTGAGCTTTTTCCCGTAAGCGACTCCGCTGAATTTGCCGTCGTTTTCTACCCAGCGGAAGCTCTGTCCGCAATCGAGCGTCTGGGCTAAATCGAGGTCTTTTACGCCCTTAACCCTTACGCCGTTGTCCTTAGTTATAATCTCCATTATACATTCTCCGATTTTTGTCAAAAATAGTATAAAATAAGTATACCATATTTTCCGAACTTATGATACAATAAAATCAGTAAAATTTCGAGGTGCGTTATGAAAGAGAATATTTGCACAATACCCATAAACGATTTATTTAAACCGAAAGACCGCTGTCCGATATGCCGAATGGAAGAAATGCTCGAGGAAACCTACGTCGAGTTTGTCGTAGGCGACGCGATGATGGAGCCGAATATCCGAATTGAAACCAACGAAAAGGGATTTTGTCACCGTCATTTTTCCAAAATGTTCAGCGCGGGACAGAAGCTCCCGAACGCGCTTATCTTAGAGTCGCACTTAAAGTCGATTATCGAGAATGTTCTTCCCGAGAAAGCTCCGTCCAAGCCCAATAAAAAGGTTATCGAAAAGATAGAAACCCTCGATAAGACCTGTTATGTATGCGATAGAATCGAGCGCGATATACTTCATCTTTTGGCGACTGTTTTTAAGGAGTACCAAAACTCCGAGGAATTCAGAACCCTCTACCGCGAACAGCCGTTTATATGTCTTAACCACTACGCTTATGTTATGAAAGCCGCTTCGGGCAAGCGCGGCGTTAAGGGTAAATTCGTAAAGCCGTTCGCCGAGGATACATATAACCTCACCAAAAACTACCTCAGCGAACTCAAGGAAGATACCTCATACTTCTGCTCAATGTTCGATTACCGTAACCGCGGTAAAGATTTCGGTAAAAGCAAGGACGCTATCGAACGAGATATCGAGTATCTTACAAAGGAACTTCCCGATTAGATTCGGAAATAAAGAAACGCCGACGTAAAACGCCGGCGTTTGCTATTTAATTCAATATTATTTCTTATCCGCCTTGGGAGCTTCCTTTTTTGCGGGTTCAGCCTTTTTAGCGGGTTCAGCTTTCTTAGCCGCCTTCTTAGCGGGCTCTGCTTTCTTAGCCGCTGCCTTAGCCGCGGTTTTCTTAGCGGGAGCT
Organism: bacterium; assembly: GCA_020626545.1. GTDB lineage: Bacteria > Bacillota > Clostridia > Oscillospirales > Acutalibacteraceae > Ruminococcoides. The sequence continues at coordinate 11,921 of JAHKZS010000055.1, read as the reverse complement.
TTAGCCGCTGCCTTTTTGGCGGGAGCTTTTTCAGCCGTCTTGGCTGTGTCGCTCTTTTTAGCCGCTTTAGCCATCTTCTTAGCTACGGGCTTTTTAACCGCTGTTTTCTTAACTGTCTTTTTCTTAGCGGCGGGTTCGTCCTTGGGTAAGGTGTGGTTGTACTCGAACGCAATCATCGAAAGCGGAGGAACATTTACCTTGATACTCTGCTTCTTATAGTTCCAGGGAACTCTTGTAGCCTTCTTGTCGGTCTGCGGGAAGTCGCCTGTACCGCCGAACTCAGCGTCGTCGCTGTTAAATACAGCCTTGTAGTTGCCGAGGTTCGGAACACCTACTCTGTAATCCTCACGAGGTACGGGAGTAAAGTTGCAGATAAAGAGTACGGACTTCTTACCGCTCTTAGTCTTACGAACCATACTTACGATAGAGCTCTGAGCGTCGTCACAGCTCATCCACTCGAAGCCGTTAGGATCGAAGTCCTGCTCATACATAGCGGGATGGTCGAGATAGAAGTGCTGTAAAGCGCGGAAATATTTCTGCATATTGGCGTTGTTTTCGTTATCGTCGATTAAGAACCACTGCAGTCCTACCTCGGCGTTCCACTCGTCGTACTGGGCGAAATCCTGTCCCATAAAGAGAAGCTTCTTACCCGGGTGAGCGTACATAAAGCCGTAAGCTGTTCTCAGGTTAGCGAATTTCTGCCAATCGTCGCCGGGCATTTTATTAATCATCGAGCATTTTCCGTAAACAACTTCATCGTGGGAAAGAACCTGGATAAATTTCTCGGTATAAGCGTAAATCATCGAGAATGTGAGCTTGCCGTGTTCATACTGGCGGTAAACGGGATCCTTTGACATATACTCGAGGAAATCGTTCATCCAACCCATATTCCATTTAAGCGAGAAGCCGAGGCCGTCCTGTTTAACGTCCTTGGTAACGCCTGCCCACGCCGTACTCTCCTCAGCGATTACGAGTGTACCGGGAGCGTACTGCGCAACCATAGAGTTAAGGTGTTTAAAGAACTCAACAGCGTCGAAGTTCTCGCGTCCGCCGTAGATATTCGGGAGCCACTGGCCGTCGCTCTTACCGTAGTCGAGGTAAAGCATAGAAGCAACCGCGTCTACGCGTAAGCCGTCGATATGGAATTTATTAAGCCAATAAAGTCCGCTCGCGATAAGGAAGTTGCGAACTTCATTTCTCTCATAGTTAAAGATAAATGTACCCCAGTCGGGATGCTCGCCGCGGCGCGGGTCGGGATGCTCATAAAGGCAGGTTCCGTCGAAACGTCCTAAGCCGTGGCTGTCCTTCGGGAAGTGAGCGGGTACCCAGTCTAAGAATACGCCGATTCCATTAGCGTGCATACGGTCGATAAAGTACATAAAGTCCTGAGGAGTTCCGAAACGTGAGGTCGGAGCGAAGTAGCCCGTTACCTGATAGCCCCAGCTTCCGTCGAAGGGATGCTCTAAGATACCCATAAGCTCGATGTGGGTATAACCCATATCCTTTACATAATCGGCGAGCTGGTCGGCAACCTCTCTATAGCTATAGAAAGAGCCGTCCTCGTGCTGTCTCCATGAACCGAGGTGAACCTCGTAAATCGACATCGGCTTGCTCTCGTAGCCGCCCTTTTTACGTTCCTCAATCCACTTCTCGTCCTCCCACTCATAAGAATTGAGGTCGGTTACGATAGAAGCGGTTTCGGGACGCATCTGCTGGGTATAACCAAACGGGTCGGTCTTATCTACGCAGAATCCGTCTACAGTCTTAACCTGGAATTTGTACATCTCGTTCTCGGAGATTCTCGGAATAAAAATCTCGTGAACGCCAACCTGGCTTACCTTGCTCATCATATGCATAGCGGGATCCCAGTTATTAAAGTTACCGATAACCGAAACTCGCTGAGCGTTAGGAGCCCATACGTTAAAGAGTACACCCTCAACGCCGTTTATAGTTTTCTTGTGGGCGCCGAGCTTATCATAAAGATTGTAGTGAGTACCCTGTCCGAAAAGATATCCGTCAACCTCGCTGAACTGAACGGGGAAATAGTTACTATCTTCACTCTCGTAGTAATTTCCTTCCTCGTCCCAAGCGCGGTAATAATAATCAAAGACTCTATCGGTATGTACATTAGCGGCGAAAATACCTTTCTCGTGTACTAAGAACGCGCGGTGAATCTCTCCGTTATCCTTATTAACAAATTCAACGGAGTTACACTGCGGAAGGTAAACCGCGATTCTCAGACCGTATTCCGTAAAATGCGGTCCTAATAGGCCGCGCGGCATATTGTTATACATATACGCAACCTGTGTGAGATATTCTTCGTTAAAAAGCTTTCTCATATTGTAATCAATTTCCATAACCAAGCCTCATTTCTGCTTTTAAATTAAGATATAATATACTGCACAAACCCGTTACATTAGTCACCTAGTGCATTTTACTATATTTATACACAAATTATATAATAATTTTATATATTTTTCTATAGTCACTTGATTAATTTAGTTGTTTATGCTACTATAATTATAAAAATGTCTATTAACAGGAGAAATATATATGGATTTAAGAGTAAAAAGAACAACAAAAAATATAAAAGACGCTTTTTTTGAACTAAGAAAAAAGAAAAGTCTTGACAAAATAAGCGTAAAAGAGTTAAGCGAGCTCGCTATGATTAACAAGGCGACCTTCTATCTTCACTACCGCGATATTTACGAGCTTTCGGATACGCTCGAAAACGAGCTTATAGAGAGAATAATATCGGATGTCCATAATATAAACTTAACCAAGGAAAATTTAAAATGGTTCACAGAAACCCTGAGCCGTTCTATCCTGAAAAACAAGGACTATATCGAAACGCTGTTCTCGGGTTACGAAAACAACCAGTTCATAGACCACCTCGAGATAAGCTTAAAGTCATATATATTCCAAACTTTTCCGTGGATTAAAAACAACAGCGAAAACAACATACTTCTTTCGTTTTTAATTCAGGGATCTTTTCGCACATATATACGCAACAGCAACATCGACAAGGATGTTCTCTTAGACACGACAAGCAATATTATGATGAGAATTTTGAGTGAATATACATTTTAATATTTTTACCTATTTTCAGACAAACTTTTTCTTGACATTACTAATTGTATGTTAGATAATTTTAGAGTATTTATTTACCGTTAGATTACGGACTCGGATTACCGGGAGGAATTAATTTGGGAAAGATTTTTAAAAACTTTGTACCTCATATTTGGACGGTACTGCTTATAATCCTGCTGCTTGTGGTACAGGCTTCGTGCGACCTCGCGCTGCCTCAATACACATCGGATATAATAGACACGGGTATTCAGAATAAGGGCGTAGAGCATATTCTGCCCGAGAAAATGACGGCTAAGGAGTACGACTACGCTTTAATGTTTATGGCGGATTCCGAAAAGAAACTCTTTTCCTCCGCGTATAAAAGTACCGGCAAGCTCTACTCAAGAACCGTAAACGATAAAAAAGCGCTTCAAAAGCTCGACGACGAGCTTCTTATGCCCATAATGACGGACTACAGTATGGCGACTTTATCTGTAGACCGTCTTGTAGAATTGGTTAAGCAGAACGTCAACAAAACTCTCAAGGATATTACGCTTTCAACCATCACTCTCGATCAGATCGAGGAGTATTTCGGAATAAAGCTTCCGACTTTCGAAAACAAAAGCACGGACGAAAACGGAGACCCCGTTACCGAAGAATGTGTAGACGCTCGTCCGCTCATAAAACTGTTCACAGACGGAGTGGATATAAATATAAACACAGGTGTCCCTATTTTACCGAAACTGAAAACAACAATTAAGCTCGACCAAAAAACATTGTTGCAAACCAGAAAATTTTTCGACAGCTCTCTTAAAGCGCTGGGAAGTGATACACTCAAAAACTCAGCCATCGCGTTCGCGGTAAAATGCGACGAGGAAGCGGGCGTTGATATTAACAAAATCCAGACCGATTACTTATGGTTCTCGGGAATAAAGATGCTTATAGTATCTTTTATACTCTCCGCCGCTGCGATTTTAGCGGGCTTGTTTGCCGCGATAGTCGGCTCTAAAATCGGTAAGGAACTTAGAAGCAACGTATTCAGGAACGTAATCGGCTTCTCTAACGCCGAGATAGATAAATTCTCCACAGCCTCGCTTATAACACGTACCACAAACGATATTCAACAGGTACAGATGGTATCGGTACTGCTGCTCAGAATGGTGCTTTACGCTCCGATAATCGGTATCGGCGGTGTTATAAAGGTCATCGGCACAGGCGCGAGTATGTGGTGGGTAATAGCGCTCGCGGTTGGAACGATTATGACGTTAGTATTCACGCTTACCGCAATCGCTATGCCAAAATTTAAGCTTATGCAAAAGCTTATCGACCGGATTAACCTTATCGCGCGGGAAATTCTCACAGGTATCCCCGTAATAAGAGCTTTCGGGCGGGAGGAAACAGAGGAAGAGCGCTTCGACGAGGCAAACGTCGAACTCACTAAAACTATGCTCTTTACCAACCGGGTTATGACGTTTATGATGCCGATGATGATGATACTAATGAACTTTGTATCGGTACTTATAGTATGGGTAGCTTCGGGACATATCAGCGAGGGCAATATGCAGGTCGGCGAGATGACGGCATTTATCACCTATTCTATGCAGATTATTATAAGCTTCCTTATGCTTACGATGATGTCGATATTCCTGCCGAGAGCCGCTGTAGCCGCGGGAAGAATTGACGAGGTTGTTAAGACCGAATCCTCGGTAACCGATCGAGAAAATGCCGAAGATCTCAGCGGAAACATTCCGACAGTCGAGTTTAAAAACGTAAACTTCAGGTATCCGGGAGCCAACGAGGACGTGTTAAGCTCTATAAGCTTTACGGCAAAGCCGGGTGAAACCACCGCGATTATCGGCTCCACGGGAAGCGGTAAGTCTACTCTCGTAAACCTTATACTCAGGCTCTACGACGTTACGGACGGCGAGATTGATATATACGGCAAGGATATCAGAGATGTTACCCTTAGCTCGCTGAGGGAACAAATCGGATATGTTCCGCAGAAGGGTATCCTTTTCAGCGGAACCATTAACTCTAACTTAAAATTCGGCAACCAAAACGCTTCCGACGATGAGATTAAGGAAGCGGCGGAAATAGCTAAAGCGAGCGAGTTTATAGAAAGCAAGCACGACCGCTTCGACAGCGCTATTTCCCAGGGCGGTACCAACGTATCGGGCGGACAAAAACAGCGTCTTTCGATAGCCCGCGCTATTGTAAAAAACCCGAACATATATATTTTCGACGACAGCTTCTCCGCCTTGGATATGAAAACCGATAAAGAATTGCGTCAGGCTCTTTCGGAAAAAACTAAGGACAAGACGGTTATTATCGTAGCCCAGCGTATCTCGACTATCCTTAAAGCCGAGCAGATTATCGTGCTCGACGAGGGCAAAATAGCGGGTATCGGAACTCACTCGCAGTTGCTCGAAAACTGTCCCGCTTATCTCGAAATAGCAAAATCCCAGTTATCCGAAAAAGAACTCGGTATAGATAAGGAGGTCGAATAATATGGCTGAACCAAAAAGACCTCACGGCAGACCGGGCGGGAGGATGGCTCCCGTAGAAAAGGCCAAAGATTTTAAAGGCACGATGAAAGCCCTTATAAAATACGCCGGGAAATTCAAAGCGGCGATTATATTCGTAATGTTCTGCGCCGCGGCTTCGACTATCTTCTCGGTTATCGGTCCAAAAATCCTCGGTAACGCTACCTCTGAGCTCGCGAGCGGACTTATGAAGCAAATCTCGGGCACAGGTTCGATAGATATGGGCGCGGTGGGTTCAATCCTGCTCATAGCTTTACTTCTCTACGCGGTAAGCGCGGCGTTTATGTTTATTCAGGGATGGATAATGACGGGCGTTACCCAGAAAATGTGCTACAAAATGAGGCGCGATATTTCCGAAAAAATCAATCGTATGCCTCTAAAATACTTCGAAAGCCGTACCTACGGCGAGGTTCTATCGAGAATCACCAACGATGTAGACACGTTCGGAATGGGACTTAACCAAAGCGTAACCCAGATTATAACTTCGCTCTGCACCATTATAGGAACGCTGATTATGATGCTGATTATATCGCCTTTGATGACGCTTATTTCAATCGCGATACTCCCGATTTCTATCTTCCTAATCAGCTTTATCGTAAAATTTTCGCAAAAGCATTTCAGAAACCAGCAGAAATACCTCGGCGTTATAAACGGTACGGTCGAGGAAAGCTTCGGCGGGCATCTTATAATCAAGGCGTTCAACAAGGAAAAAGAAACCTTAGATGACTTCGAAAAGTCGAACGACGTTCTCTACAAGAGCGCCTGGAAATCCCAGTTCTTATCGGGAATGATGATGCCGCTTATGATGTTCGTGGGCAACCTCGGGTACGTAGCCGTGGCAATTTCTGGAGCTATGCTCGCGATAAACGGCGTAATCCTCATAGGCGATATTCAGGCGTTCATCCAGTACGTCCGAAACTTCACCCAGCCGATACAGCAGATTTCCCAGGTCATTAACCAGATTCAGAGTATGGCCGCGGCGGCGGAGAGAGTTTTCGAGTTCTTAGACGAGGAAGAAGAGGACCAGACCGTCGATAATCCCGTCGACGTTAAAACCGTAACGGGCGAAATTGAGTTCGACCACGTTAAATTCGGCTATAATGAAAACAAAATTATTATTAACGACTTCTCGGCGAAAGTTTCGAGAGGTCAGCGTATAGCGATTGTCGGACCGACAGGAGCAGGTAAAACCACTATAGTAAAACTGCTGATGCGTTTTTACGACGTAAACGGCGGCGCAATTAAAATCGACGGTCATAATATTAAAGACTTTAACCGCAGAGAACTTCGGGACGCGCTCTCAATGGTGCTTCAGGACACTTGGCTGTTCAACGGAACTATTATGGAAAACATCCGCTACGGACGTCTCGACGCCGATGACGAGGAAGTTATCGCCGCGGCGAAGGCGGCTCACGCCGACCGGTTTATAAAAACTCTGCCGGGCGGATATAATATGGTGCTAAACGAGGACGCCGATAACGTAAGCCAAGGGCAAAAACAGCTTTTAACTATAGCTCGGGCAATCCTCGCGGACGCCCCGATTCTCATCCTAGATGAAGCGACTTCCTCGGTAGATACCCGAACCGAGTCGAGAATACAGCGGGCGATGAACAACCTTATGAAAGGCAGAACAAGCTTTATTATCGCCCACAGATTATCGACGATAAAGGACGCGGATTTAATCCTCGTTATGAAGGACGGAGATATTATCGAGCAGGGTACTCATTCCGAACTGCTCGAAAAACAGGGATTTTATTCACGGCTCTACAACAGCCAGTTTGAGAATTAACCACTGTAACCTATGTCCTGTCATTCTGAGCGGTCGCGCAGCGAATTTGCGAAGCAAATAGTCGAAGGATCTTAAAAGATCTTTAACGCAATGTATGGGTGTTGTTAACCAAAACAAGTTTTAGACAACACCTCACGACTACGCTAACGCTCCACTTCGCTCAATATGACAAGCTGCATCCTACACCCTTTCCACTTTGCCCTTTCCCCTCACAATGTGTTGACTTTTTAATTTTATGGTTGTATAATATAGATTGCATTTTTACGTAATTTTTTACGTATGTTCTTAAAGAAATTTTGGGTTGAGAGGATCTTGTAATTATGAGAACTATACCTTTTTCCCCTCCCGATTTGGGACAAGATGAAATTGACGCGGTCGTAGAAGTTTTAAAGTCGGGCTGGATTACTACAGGCCCCAAGACTAAGCTTCTCGAAAAAAGAATAGGAGAATACTGCCACACAGGTCAGGCGGTATGTTTATCTTCGCAGACTTCCTGCGCCGAGATGACGCTTCGTATTCTCGGAGTAGGCCCTCAGGACGAGGTTATTTTACCCGCCTATACGTACACGGCTACCGCTTCGGTAGTTTATCACGTAGGCGCTACGCCGGTTATGATTGACTGTAAACCCGGCACGTTCGAGATGGACTACGACAAAATGGAAGCCGCTATAAACGAGCACACCAAGGTTATTATCCCCGTTGATTTAGCAGGTATTGTATGTGATTACGACAGGATTTACGAAGCTGTACGAAATCAGCGCGACAAATTCCGTCCTAATCCGAATAACAAAATCCAACAGCTTATCGGACGCGTAGTGATTATGGCTGACGGAGCGCACGCTTTCGGCTCAAGATGGCACGGACAGATGTGCGGAGAAATCGCGGATTTCACCAACTTCAGCTTTCACGCCGTTAAGAATATGACTACCGCCGAGGGCGGAGCGGCTGTACATAGACTCAGAACCCGTATCGACGAGGAGAAGGTTTATAAACAGTATATGCTCTGGTCGCTTCACGGACAGACTAAGGACGCTCTCGCCAAGAACACCTCGGCAAGCTGGGAGTACGACGTAGTAAACGCCCAGTACAAGTGTAATATGCCCGATATTTTAGCCGCGGTAGGTTTAGCTCAGCTCGACCGCTACGAGAAAATGCTCGACCGCAGGCACGAGCTTATCAAGCGTTACGATGAGGCGTTTAAGAATTTAGACGTTCAGCTTTTAGAACACACAGGCGAAAATCACCGCAGTAACGGACATCTCTACTTTGTACGTTTCCTCGGCAAAGACTCTGAGTTCAGAAACGAGTTCTACAACCGTATGGCTGATAACGGCGTAATGTGTAACGTTCACTTTAAACCGCTTCCTATGCTTTCGGCGTATAAGAACAAGGGATTCGATATTAAGGACTTCCCCTACGCTTATAATATGCACAAAAACCAGCTCACTCTGCCGATGAACTCCACTTTATCGGACGACGACGCTCAGTATGTAATTGATACTTTCCTTAAAGTTTACGACAGTATGATTTAAGAGGCTTATAATTTTGAAAGAATTACTCGAAAAACGGCTCAATTTAATAATTATGGGTGTAGTGATAATCGCGTTAATCGCGGTTGTTATTCCGCTGTCTGTAAACACTATCCAGACGAGAACCTCAAACGCTGAAATCGAAACGGTAGTTTCGACTACCCAAGCCGAAACCGAGATAGAGGTAACCGAGGCGCCTACCGAGCTTAAAATCGTTACCAAAAAGGTAAATATCCAGCCTAAAGCTAAGGCTAAGGCTGATAAAAAGAGTAAGAAAACCGTAAAAAAGGTAAAAAAAAACGCTAAACCCGAAAAAAAGGTAAAAAAAACAGCTAAATCCAAGAAAAAGTCTAAGCCCGGATTTTCCTACGCGACAGCTCCCAAGCAGTCGGGAGTAAGCTACACGGCTCAGTGGAACGCCGGATATTTAGTCGCTATAGATAACCCCGATAAAAATTACCACCCCGCTCATGTGGAGCTTTCGGATTATGACAGGGATTTACTCGAGAGGCTCTGTTACGGAGAATTCGGCGACGGAGGATTTACGGGCGCGGCTTTAGTGGCTCAGTCCGTTAAGGACGCTATGAACACCTTCGGTATCAAGAGCGTCAAGGAAGTTATAAAAAGCCTCAGCTACGACGGACGCACCGATGTTCCCGCCGGCAAAACGATTAAAGACGCGGTTACTTACATATTCGATATGGACAAGTCCGCGGTTCAACACCGCATAATTTATATGTACGATACGGCGTATGTGGATTCCGAGTTCCACGAAACCCAGAACTACGTGTGTACGTTTAAAACAACAAGATTTTTTGATAAGAAATAAAATTGAGATGTCATTCTGAGCGGCGGCGAAGCCGAAATGCGAAGCATTTAGCCGAAGAATCTCCTTCCTGTTTATGACTTTGATTAATGAAAAGGAGATCTTTCGACTGCAACGCCTAGGCGTTGCGCTCAAGATGACATTTTTTATATTTAAAAAGGAGTAAAAATGTTCAGAGAATTAACCCGCTCCGACAAGGAGCTTTACCTGAAATACGTTGACATTTTCTATCACACCGACGTGGTGGAATCACCCGTACCCGAGGAAAATTACGAAGCAACGTTCAACGAGCTTATGCGCTCGGACGACTACTTAAAATGCTACATCTTCGAATGTGAAGGCGAAGCGTGCGGATTTGTACTGCTCTCGAAAAGCTTTTCTCAGGAAGCGGGCGGAATCTCGGTAACAATCGAGGAAATCTATATCGACGAAAAGTACCGCGGACGAGGTCTCGCGACCGAATTCTTCGAGTATCTAAAGGGCATAGACGAGATTAAACGCCTGAGAATTGAGGTCGAAGACTATAACGAGGGCGCGAAACGCCTGTACGAACGTATGGGCTTCGAGCTTCTGCCGTATTTGCAGATGGTTATAGATAAGTGGAAGAAGGTCAGGTAATAGGTTACAGGTTTTAAGTTACAGATAAAAGATTAGGTCGGACGATTTTACTCGCCCGACCTTATTAATATATAAAACATACATCCAAATAGCTAATTAATACCGTTGACTTAGGAGAACATATGTGTTAGAATATACGCGTGAGCTATCCTAAAACGGAAGCGGTTAGCCTTCCCTCAAGGTACTGTGAACCTTGTTTACATAGAAACCCGTAAGGGAATATGTATTGGGAGGGGATTGCTATGTACGAAATAATTCTGTACTTAACAATTGTACTCTTGATAATTATATCATTTAAATATGATAAATAAAAAGAGTAACGACCGCCTAAAGCCAGTTTAGCGGTCGTTACAATATGATCATCTAAATCGGGCTAGCCGTTTCTCGGATAGCTCCGTTTCTATATTTATTATAACAGAAATATAGAAAAAGTCAACTCTTAATCCCTATCAATGAAATTAAATGTTTCTCAAAAAATGATTAGCGCATATGAGAACGGTAAAAGCGAACCAAGCATTGCTATTTTAAAGAAAATTGCTAATATATTCTGTACTTCTGTAGATTATGTAATAGGATATACGGATATACGTGAACCCATAGACAAAATTGCTCAAAGCAAGTTAAGTGAAAACGAGTGTGAATTATTAAACAAGTATAGATTATTGCCTCAAAAACAACAAAATATAGCTCTCGGTATTATTCTTGGGCTTGAAAAATAATTCGGTCGGATAGAAAATCTATCCGACCGAAATTTTTATCTGTGAACTGTTATCTAGGCTTTACTTAAAGTAAGCAACTCCGCTTTCGAAAATCTTCTGGTCTTTATTAAACGGAACGTTCGCGTAGAGGTTATCGCCCTTACGCTCGCTGTGCCCCATTTTACCGAGAATACGTCCGTCGGGGCTTGTGATACCCTCAATAGCGCAAACCGAGCCGTTTACGTTATAAGCGATATCCTCGCTCGGATTTCCGTTTAAGTCCACGTACTGAGTAGCGACCTGACCGTTTTCGATAAGGCGTTTAACCGTCTCGTCGTCAGCCATAAATCTGCCCTCGCCGTGAGATACGGGTACCGCGAACACGTCGCCCGCCTGAACCTGTGAGAACCACGGAGATTTTACCGAAGTAACCCTTGTATAAGCCATATGCGAGATATGACGGCCTACGGTATTGAATGTAAGAGTGGGATCGGTATCCTTAATGTCGCGGATTTCGCCGTAAGGCACAAGACCTAACTTGATAAGCGCCTGGAATCCGTTACAGATACCGAGCATAAGTCCGTCGCGTTTGTTTAGAAGCTCGTTTACAGCCTCTTTGATTCTCGGATTTCTGAACGTAGTCGCGATAAACTTACCCGATCCGTCGGGTTCGTCACCGCCCGAGAATCCGCCCGGGAACATAATCATCTGGCTCTCTTTAATAATGCTCTCCATCTTCAAGATAGTGTCCTCGATATCGGAGGGCTTTAAGTTTTTAACTATAAGAAGCTCAGCCTCGGCGCCCGCCTTTTCGAACGCTCTCGCGGTATCGACCTCGCAGTTAGTACC
>JAHKZS010000054.1 GCA_020626545.1 bacterium | reverse complement strand
CTAATATCGTGTCCTTATCTAAGCCTTAACTATCCTCTATATACTATCATTAATCTTAAAAAAAGTCAACAACTGATTTTATTTTACTTTTATCTTTACCGTAACGACCTTATTCGCGGAAGCGTAATTAATATTGCCGTTTGCCGTAACTCTTACTTTCAGTTTATAGTTTCCTTTCTTTAGCTTACATTTTTTTATTGAAATAACACCTTTTGAATTTATTTTCGCTTTATTTAAAACCTTAGAGGTTGAGCCTTTTTTAATCAGCTTGCAGTTCACTTTTCCCTGAGCGTTTTTTATAATAACGGCTTTAAATCTCTTTGTTTTTTTCTTTAGCGTTTTACTATTTATTGTTTTAGATTTAGCATTCACCTTTATAGGATTTTTCTTTTTTGGAATATTAGTTGTAAAAGCTTTTATCTTAGCGTTACCAAAAGTCAAAATCTTTGAAACATCAAGATTATTATTAAGCTCCTTAGGCGTTGTCCAATTTCCGTCAAGACGGACAAAGGTTTCCCCGTCATTACATACAACGTTGCTTTTCGCGCCGCTAGACCCTTTGCTCGCTAATGTGAATACCGTTTCGAGGTTCAGATACGATACATCGGAATCCGTACCTTTATTATAAGACCTTATATTCTGAACTATCGCGAATTTCTGTCCCTTACTAAGAGCAATATCCTTTTTCAGCTTTATTGTATGAAAACCCGCAAACTTAACCTTATCCTCTGTAGAATACACAAGCTTTCCTTGTGTAGGATTACTTACGCTTTTGTTAATAAGGTAAATATCGGTTTTTACATCAGAGTCGGTTTCGTTTGTATAAGCGGAAAAAGCTTTGAGTTTTTCGTTGCCTTTTGCTGTAAAAACATTACTTACGAGAGTATCTGTATCGGCAGTCCTGAGCGAAAACTTTAAATCATCATTACAAACAGCGTAATCATACTGGTAATTATTGTCATAATCATAACCGTCAGCGGCAATATCGGCTTTAAAAGTATAGAACATTCCCATTGAGCGGTCGCAGTAATAAATCCAAAAATAGCCTGTACCTCTGTCCTTATTATCCCTTATTCCAAACTCATAAAGGTATTTATTCTCGGTATTACTTCGTTTTTGTTTAAGCTTTTCTATAGTTGTATTATTCTTCTCGGCATATTCTACGGTTTCCTTATAGGTCATACCGTTTAAGCCCTCACGGTCCTCGTCCCAGTTTTTGAAAATTGATTTTAAATAATCGTAACTGCCCCAGTTGTTTTTTACAAGCCAGGCGCCGTCCTCTGTCGGAGCGGGTTTATTTTCTCTATGAGAATTATCCTTGTGGAAATTATCCTTGGAATAATTATCGTCCCAACCGACTATAGTAACGGCATGATCAGGCATAGTGGTGGTTTTATCGGTATAAAAGCTGCTGCTTACGCTGTCTATTCCCGAATCATAATCCGTTCCTACCGCGCCGTAATCAAGAATCATCTGCTTAACAATGCTTCTTGATTTATAATTATACTCTTGCCAGCTTCTTTTAGCTTTTTCTTTATCAAAGGTGAACTTTGAAGTCGAAGGCAGCAAAAGATATTCACTTACTCTTGGAGCTGACGAGTAAGATTGAGCGCTTAAATCCGCGGGAAGCGCCCAGTTTTTATTTGTTTCTAAATTCTTAATAGTTCCGTTCCAGCCGTCAGGTAAATGCGGCG
>JAHKZS010000053.1 GCA_020626545.1 bacterium | reverse complement strand
GTTCAAAGATAAATTTCAATATAACAGTAGAATTATACTATAGTTTCTTACAAATTGCAAGTCTTTTTCCGAATTTTTTTATTTAGCCGTATTAATTTGGCGTGAGTTCACATAATAGCTGTACTCATTAAGGCACATATTAAGGCTCTGCATAACCTTAGCGTTGCTCTCGCCCACATAGCGATAGGACTTATAGTTTACGTTCATCGAGGTAATATCTTCCTTATCCTCGGGATAACGCAGTACAAAGCCGTATTTTTTAGCGTTTTTAAACAGCCAGTCCGATGCATTAGAGTTCTTAAACTTGCCATTTTCACGGCTTCTGAAGCTTACCATTAAACCTGTCTGGAACTCGCTTCGACCAGCCTGAGGAATGGTTACAGTAGTTTTAGCCTGAGCTTTAACCTCGGTAAGTCCTTTGCTTAGTTGCTTTCTGTACTCGGCGTTATAAATCTTAGCCTGTTCATTATAACTCACAAAAGCGTATTTTACATACAGGCTGATATTCTCCTTCTTAGCTGCCGCCAGAAGATTATCAAGACTTTTCTCCGCAAGAGGACAAATTCTGTAGCCGTCTTTTTGGACAAGTTCGGGGACATAATCTTTATCGAGCGGATTACTTTTATTTACAACACGCAGAAGCTGGGCGTTGTTATTTTCGGAATCGGAAACGTTCGAAACAGACTTTCTGTTATCGACAGAACCGAATAAATGAATTCCGCCTAATACAGCGCCCGCGGCAACTACAAGAACAGCCACGGCGATAACTATACGTGTTAGAATCAATTTAGCCTCTGAATTATCCGAATTAATCATGGGCTTAGGGACGGCGCTTTTAAACTTCCTTGGTTTAGCGGGTTTGAATTTAAAAGTCATCCCTCTCCTGCCCCTGTTATAAGAGCGTTTATACATAGAGTTATTTTATCTCCTTAGTTTCGATTTCCTTTTCAGCCATAGTGATAAAGTCTGAGAGAGGCATAGATCCTAAGTCGCCCTCTTTTCTATGGCGTACGGATACAGCGTTGTTTTCGATATCCTTATCGCCGACTACGAACATATAAGGTACTTTCTGGAGCTGAGCCTCACGGATTTTATATCCGATTTTCTCGCTTCGATCGTCGATTTCAACTCTCATACCCTTAGCTTCGAGCTGTTTCTTAATATCGTAAGCGTAGTCGAAGTGACGGTCGGCAATCGGGAGAATCTTAACCTGAGTAGGAGCGAGCCACATCGGGAACGCGCCCGCGTACTTCTCAATTAAGAGAGCTAAAGTTCTCTCGTAACAACCGATGGATGTACGGTGAATAATATAAGGATTCTTCTTTTTACCGTCTTTATCCACATATTCCATACCGAATTTCTCGGCGATTAAGCCGTCGATCTGGATTGTGATAAGAGTATCCTCTTTACCGTAAACATTTTTAATCTGAATATCGAGCTTCGGACCGTAGAACGCTGCCTCGCCGACACCGATTTCGTAGTCAATACCGAGATGATCAAGGATTCTTCCCATCATACCCTGGACATTGTTCCACTCCTCCTCAGTTCCGATAAACTTTTCTCTGTCGTTAGGATCCCACTGGGAGAAACGGTAGCTTACATCCTCATAAAGACCTACCGTTTTAAGCATAAATATAGCGAGCTCTAAGCAGTTTTTAAACTCGTCCTCGAGCTGTTCGGGTGTACACATTAAGTGTCCCTCGGAGATTGTAAACTGGCGCACACGGATAAGTCCGTGCATTTCGCCCGAAGCTTCGTTACGGAAGAGTGTAGATGTTTCGTTATATCGTAGCGGTAAATCGCGGTAGGAGCGCTGGCGGTTTAAGTATGCTTGGTACTGGAACGGACAAGTCATTGGACGTAAAGCGTAAACCTCGTCGTCCTTTTCCTCGTCGCCGAGTACAAACATACCGTCTTTATAGTGATCCCAGTGACCGCTGATTTTATATAAATCGGACTTAGCAATAAAGGGAGTTTTAGTTAAGAGCCAACCGCGCTTCTGTTCCTCATCCTCAACGAAACGCTGTAGGAGCTGGATTACACGAGCTCCCTTGGGGAGCATAATCGGAAGTCCCTGTCCGATATAATCGACAGTTGTAAAGAGCTCAAGCTCGCGGCCGAGTTTATTATGGTCGCGCTTTTTAGCTTCTTCCATCATTGTGAGATGTTCCTCGAGCATAGAAGCTTTCGGGAAAGCTACGCCGTATACACGGCAGAGCTGAGCGTTATTAGCGTCGCCTCTCCAATAAGCTCCGGTAGTAGCTGTAAGAGCTATAGCCTTAACAGAGCTCACGTCCATTAGATGCGGTCCCGCGCAGAGGTCTGTAAAATCATCCTGTTTGTAGAAGCTGATTTTCTCGCCCTTATCGCTGTGTTCCTTACAAAGCTCAACCTTATATGGCTCGTTCATATCCTCTAAAAGCTTTACAGCTTCGTCGGGATCGAGCTCGAATTTCTCGATAGCTATTTTAGATTTTACGATTTTCTTCATTTCGGCGGTAATCTTTTCCAAATCCTCGGAAGTAAAGGCTTTTTCTACGTCAAAGTCATAGTAGAAACCGTTATCAACCGCGGGGCCGATAGCGCATTTTGCCTCGGGATACAGACGTTTTACCGCCTGAGCGAGAATATGAGAAGCAGTATGCCAAAAAGCTTTTTTACCGTTTATATCGTCGAAAGTCAGAAGTTCTACTTTACAATCCTTAGTTATAGGAGTTCTCAAGTCGAAAACCTCGCCGTCGATTTTAGCGGCGCATACCGACTTATAAAGTCCCATTCCGATTCCTTTAGCGATTTCAGCGGGAGTAATGTTTTCTTCGTACTGATTTACAACTCCACCTTTTAATTCTACATTTACCATAATAATCACCTCTAAAAATAATATAAAGAAAGCCCCAATATTCTATAAAAGAATATTGGGGCGATAATTCAAATCGCGGTTCCACCCAACTTCGGCAAAAACCCTTAATTACCTTTAACGGAGTTACCCGCCGCGCCATTTCCTGCGCGGAGCTCAAAGGCGGTAATAAACGAACGCTTTTATATACTCACACCAACCGTATACTCTCTTAAAAAGCTAAATCGGATATCGTGTCCTTATCACAGCTTAACTATTGGTATAATATTAACACCGATTTATTAAAAAGTCAATACAATTTAGCTGTTAATATCTTCAATTAATTTATCAATTCTCTCCTGATCCTGTTCGCTGACTTCAGCTTCATTATCAAGATGATTTTCTTTATTGGACTCTACAACGCCTTCCTCGAAGGTTTCTACCTTATCCTTTTCTACATAGATAGCGTCGTCGTCTTCCTCGACATCGGGAGCGACTACCAAGTCGTCAGCTTCATTCTTATCGGAACCGCCGTAACCGTAATCGTAATCATCGGTATAGTCTTCGTCGGCGGCGGTTACGTAGTTTTCCGCTTCTTCCGTAGACGAGGAGTAGTCGTAGTCATAATCGCCCGTCTGCTCCTCGGGAGCTACAACGGTATTATCCTGAAACGCGCCGTAAACACGCTGTTCCTCATCGAAGTCGTCGAGATCGTATTTTAAAATCTGCTCTTCTTTGGTAAGAGAATATCTGGAAATCTCGATTAAGAAAAAGATTACATAAAGACCTAAGGCACATAGTCCAAATCCGATAACGTTCTCGGAATAATCCAAGCCGTTCTTTATAATAGAAATAACGTTCATCGCGCCGATTATAAGACCGATAGCCGCGAAAGGCATTCCGTAAAGATAAAGCGCCTTAACAGGATTTTTACCCTTCACCGTAGAAATAATCATTCCGAGCTTAAATAGGAATATCATTCCAAATGCGTAAGCGAACAGTATTAACGGATTAATCTTATAAATGGAAGCAGTTCTGTTTTTGAGGAACTCATTAATAAGCATAAGTCCGCCCCAGATGTCCATACATAGAAACAGACCGCCCATATTAGGCAGGAAGTTTCTTCCCTGCAAGTGAGCCAACGAGATAACCACAAGACAAACGGAAGTCAAAAATCCGAATACCGAAACAGCCAAAACGAAGAAATTGAAACTATGATTCTGTAGGCTTAAAATTAGCTCAAGCGCGGATTTCGACGTAATCATCGCCGCGGCTAAAATAGCGAACACAGCGGCGGGAATATTCTTTTTAAGAATATACGTGGACGAGGTTTTCTTATCTATTGCTACGAACACTATATTAATTACAAACATTAATAACACAGCGCATAAAGATATGTACGAAGCTAAATAATCATCCTCAGCAAATCCTATACCGAACATTTGCAGAACTTTAATCAGAACTGCTGCAAGCGTTAAAGGTATAAACGATATCCAGCATAATTTTGATTTCATAAATTCATAACCTTTCCACCCAAGCGGGTTATAATATGGTAAAAAATATCATATATCATTAAAAACGTACATAATATATTTTAAGACAAAGAAAGTATTATGTCAAGAAATAAAAATAAAAAACATTAGGATGTGAGTAAAATATGAAGAAAAAATTTATCGGACTTTTGTTAATACTTGCTATAATGGCGAGTTTGCCCGTTATTTTAGGTCAAAGCAAATTAAATATCAGCGCTAAAAACAGTGAATCAAAACCTAAAATAACTCAAAATAACCCTGTAGTTAACGCGGCAGCGTATCACTTTCGAAAGCATTACAACGAAAGCACCTTAAAATCGTTGATTTTAATTCTAAATTCGAATTATAAAGCTAAAAAGCTCGATAAGACTAACACAATAACTAAAGCTGATTTCGTAAAAAAATATAAAAGCGGAAATGATTATTATTCTAAAATAGAAAATACCGTTAAAAAGTTAGACGGAGAATACATAACTTATAAAAATAAGCCCGTGTATATTCCCCTGTTTAAAGTATCAAAAGGTAATACGAATTCAAGTAAAAAATACCCGTACTTAGACGCCGCGGCGTGTCCGTGGGATAAGATAAAGAAAGATTGTAAAACACGCGGAAAAGAAGTCGGAATCAGCGTAAATACACTGGATAAGCTATGCGCTCAGGGACTCAGCTACAAGGAAGCTGTCGGATATTTTTTAAAAGCGGAGTAAGAAAGCGCGCGCAATTGGCGCGGCAGCTTTCGTATAGTTATCTCCTATGTATGGGCGATGTTACCCAAAACAAGTTTTGGACATCGCCTCAGCTCGTGCGCGCGCAGCGTGCTACTGAGCGAACAATATAAATATTTTTTCTCTATAGGAGTTAGGCAAGATGATATTGTCCTTAACAAAGTTTTGTT
>JAHKZS010000001.1 GCA_020626545.1 bacterium | reverse complement strand
TGAAAGGACTAAATTATGTACAAAATTACACTCGGCGTAGACGGAATGATGTGCGGAATGTGCGAAGCTCACGTCAACGACCAAATCAGAAAGAACTTTAAGGTAAAGAAGGTAAATTCATCCCACTCAAAAAACGAAACAGTAATTATCGCTAAGGAGGAAATCTCGAAAGAAGCCCTCGACAAAGCGATTGAGGAAACAGGCTATAAGCTCATTTCCTACGATATCGAACCCTACGAGAAAAAAGGTTTTTTTAAATAGTTAAAAGTTAAGTAAAGAATAGAAAAACGGGCGGATAGAAATTTCTATCCGCCCGAAACTTTTATCTGTTAACTTTTAACTATCTTAAAAATCCGTTAATAATCTCCTGCTCGGCTTCGGCTTCGGTTAAGCCCAAAGTCATAAGCTTGTCTATCTGCTCGCCGGCGATTTTACCGATAGCCGCCTCGTGTACGAGCGACGCGTCTACGTTATTAGCCTCGAGCGCGGGAACCGCTAAAATCTGTCCGTTATCCATAATAATCGAGTCGCACTCGGTATGGCCCTTACATTCGGCGTTACCGACAATTTTCGCCTCGAATTTCTGGTAGGAGTTATCCCTCGCGACAGCTCTCGAAACAACGTCGGCGGTAGAGTTTTTGCCGTTAAGGCTTACGGTATATATACTGTAAGCTTTCTGCTCGTTATGAGTCATAAGGCGCTCTCTTACAACTAAGCTCGCGCCCTCTTTAAGCTCGGCGATAGTCGTGCGGACAGTATCGTCAACGCCCTTAATCTGAACCATCTCCATCTCGACGAAGCTGTTTTCTTCCATATAAACCTCGGTTACGGGGTTTAGAATTCTCTTACCCGAACCCTCGCCCGAGCCGAAATGCTTTTCTACATATTTAACCTTAGAATTTTTACCTACGAAAAATCTGTGTATACCGTCGTGCTCGGAGTCGTGATTACCGCAGTTGTCAATTCCGCAACCCGCGACAATCTCAACATCGGCGTTATCGCCTACGTAAAAGTCGTTATAAACTTCCTCTTTAAGACCGCTTTCGGTCATAACTACGGGGATATGAACGCTCTCGTTTTTAGTACCGTCTTTGATACGGATATCAATTCCACTCACGTCGGTTTTCGGAGTAATCGTAATATTCGCGGACGACTGTCTGCCGATAGACTGGCTGTTGGAACGGATATTATAAGCGCCCGCGGGTACGTCGGTCAAATCCGCGATTTCTTTTAATAAATACTGCTGTATTTTATCAAGTTTCATCAGTCATCCAACTCCTTTTTTATTCCCTTACATTTAGCTACCGCCGCCGAGGTTCCGATTAACTCGGGGAGAAGCTCGTCCTTTTTACCGTGTTTCTCGATTTCACCGTTGTTAAGAACGACAATTTCGTCGGCGATATTTAAAATTCTCTCCTGGTGAGAGATTATTAATATAGACCTGTCTTTAATTTCCTCGCGCTGCTGGCGAAAAACGTCGATAAGGTTGCTGAAGCTCCATAAATCTATTCCCGCCTCGGGTTCGTCAAATACGGTGAGAAGGGATTTTCTCGCGAGAACAATAGCGATTTCAATTCTCTTTAACTCTCCGCCCGAAAGGCTCGAGTTAACCTCGCGATCGATATATTCCCTAGCGCACAAGCCCACTAAAGAGAGATACTCACACGCTTCGGCGATAGAAAGTTCCTTTCCCGCGGAAAGACGGATAAGGTCTATAACCCTTATACCCTTAAACTTGACGGGTTGCTGAAAAGCGAAAGCGATACCGAGTTTAGCCCTATCGGTTATGCTCATATCGGTTATATCCTCGCCCTTAAAGAAAATTTTACCCTCGCTGGGCTTTTCAAGTCCCGCGATAAGCTTAGCGAGCGTAGATTTACCGCCGCCGTTGGGGCCTGTTACGACAATTAACTTTCCGTCGGGGATTTCGAGGCTGATGTTTTTTATAATTTCTTTTTCGCCTGAATTAACATTAAACGATAAGTTTTCAATTTTCAGCATATTACCATTCCTTTCCGCTAAACGCGTAATATTTATTATAACATAAGTTTTTAATTTAGAAAAGGGTTTTTTGATATTTTGGGAGGGTAACAGGTTTAGGATAATTCGCAATTGCAGTATGTCATCTTGAGCGGTTGCGGAGCAAATTTCGCTTTAGCGAAATAGTCGAAAGATCTCCTCCCTCTTTATCAACAAGTAAAGGAAACTGACCTCTAACCTCAGGGGATCTTTCGACTCCGCTAACGCTACGCTCAAGATGACAAAGTATGGCTAACGCTACGCTCAAGATGACAAAGTATGGGCTAACGCTTCGCTCATGATGACAGGGCGTAAAGCCTAACCTTTTATCCTAACAAGATCAGGCCGGCATTAAACCGACCCGATTAATTAATGACATTTATTTTTCATCGGACAATCCGCGCATCCGCAGGAACAGGAGGATTTACCCTGTTTTCTTCTTCGCAGGCTGTTAAATATCACAGCCCCGACAAGTCCCGCGACTATTATCGCGATTACAATTGTACCGAGATTAGCGGTCAGCCAGTTCATAAAGTCCTCCCTTTCTGATTAGTATATGTATTTATCTTACGCTTAATCGTGTAGACTCTTTATAAGGTCTTGCGAGCATATAGATTACGAAAGCGATTACCGCAACCGCGAAAATTAATCCGATTACGTTAAGTCCGCCTGTAAATATCGAACCAACCTGGAATATTACGAGCGATACCGCGTAAGCGAAGATACACTGGTAAGCGATAGCGAACGCAGTCCATTTAGCCGAGTTCATCTCACGTCTGATAGCGCCGATAGCCGCGAAGCACGGAGCGCAGAGTAAGTTAAACGCTAAGAAGCTGTACGCCGCGAGCGGTGTAAGTCCGCCGAAGTCGAGTACGCCGAATACTCCGACAACTTCCTCTTTAGCGACAAGTCCCATAATTGTAGCGATAGCCGCCTTGATGTCGGCGAAGCCTAAAGGAGCGAATATCCACTGGATTCCGTTACCGATAGCGCCTAAGATACTGTTTTCAATCGGAATATCGGGGTTGTAGCCGAATGATGTGCCGTACCAGCCGAACACCGAGCCTGCCCAGATCGCGATTGAGGCGATAAGGATAATAGTACCCGCTTTCTTGATAAAGCTCCAGCCTCTCTCCCACATCGAGCGGAGAACGTTCGAAACTGTCGGGAGATGGTATGCGGGAAGCTCCATAACGAACGGAGCGGGATCACCCGCGAACATCTTAGTTTTCTTGAGCATAATACCCGAAACTACGATAGCAGCCATTCCTAAGAAGTAGGCGCTCGGAGCTACCCACCACGCGCCGCCGAACAGCGCTGTCGCGATCATAGCGATAATCGGAAGCTTAGCTCCGCAGGGGATAAATGTTGTAGTCATAATAGTCATACGGCGGTCGCGCTCGTTTTCAATCGTTCGCGAAGCCATAATACCCGGAACACCGCAACCCGTACCGATTAACATCGGGATAAAGCTCTTACCCGAAAGTCCGAATTTACGGAAAATTCTATCCATAACGAACGCGATACGAGCCATATATCCGCAGCTCTCGAGGAACGCTAAGAATATAAACAATACAAGAATCTGGGGTACAAATCCGAGTACCGCGCCTACGCCGGCTACAATACCGTCGAGGATTAAGCCCTGGAGCCAATCCGCGCAGTTAACGGCGTTAAGTCCGTTTTCAACGAGCACAGGTATACCGGGAATCCAAATTCCGTACTCGGCGGGGTCAACGGGATTATCGAACTCGCCCTCGTCGTCGAGCGGAAGATATTTATTAATATCGTAAACCTTAATCTTTGAGTTTTCCTCGCCCTGATAGAACTCGTCAACATACGAGCCGTAGGCTTCCTCAAACGCGCCGAAATCTTTTTCGTCGTAAGCGTCCTTTAAGTCGGAAGCGCCCTTGATATTGCTGTCATTAGACGCCGCGGTTAACAGCTTGTCTAAATCTTCGTTGCTAAATACATTCTTTTCAGCCCATTTATCAACAGCCTCGTTGTAAGCGCTGTCGCCGATTCCGAACAGGTGCCATCCGTCGCCGAACACACCGTCGTTCATCCAGTCGGTAAGAACTGTTCCGACGGTAGTAACCGAAATATAATAAACGATACACATAATCAGCGCGAATATCGGAAGCGCTAAGAAGCGGTTTGTAACTACCTTGTCGATTTTATCGGAAGTGGTAAGACTGCCTCGGTTCTGTTTTTTATAACAAGCCTTAATCACCGAAGCTATGTAGATATATCTCTCATTAGTGATAATGCTCTCGGAGTCGTCGTCGAGCTCCTTTTCAGCCGCGTTAATATCCTTTTCAATATGCTTGAGCTTATCTTTGGGGATATTTAACTTTTCAAGCACCTTTTCGTCGCGCTCAAAAATCTTAATAGCGTACCAGCGCTGCTGTTCCTCGGGCATATCGTGGAGGAAGGTTCCCTCCTCAATATGAGCGAGAGCGTGTTCTACGGCTCCGCTGAAGCTGTGCTGAGGAACGGTTTTTTCTTCCTCAGCCGCCGCGATAGCGACCTCCGCCGCTTCGGTAATGCCTGTGTTTTTAAGAGCGGAAATCTCTACAACGTGGCAACCGAGCTGGCGCGAGAGCTCATCTTTATTAATTTTATCGCCGTTTTTACGGACGACATCCATCATATTTACCGCTACAACTACGGGGATTCCGAGTTCGGTAAGCTGGGTTGTAAGGTAAAGGTTACGCTCCAAGTTCGTTCCGTCGATAATATTAAGAATAACGTCGGGACGCTCGTTGATAAGATAATTACGAGCAACGACTTCCTCAAGCGTATACGGCGACAGCGAGTATATACCCGGAAGGTCGGTGATAACTACGTCGCTGTGTTTTTTAAGCTTACCCTCTTTTTTCTCGACGGTAACTCCCGGCCAGTTTCCGACAAACTGGTTAGAACCTGTTAAAGCGTTAAACAGCGTAGTTTTACCGCTGTTCGGGTTACCCGCGAGAGCAATTCTTATACTCATTAATAACCTCTCTCCTATTCTACTTCTATCATTTCAGCGTCGGCTTTTCTAAGCGAAAGCTCGTATCCGCGAACCGTGATTTCTACCGGATCGCCTAAAGGAGCGACCTTTCTCACGGTGATTTCAACGTTTTTGGTGATACCCATATCCATAATTCTGCGCTTAATCGCGCCCTCGCCGTGAAGCTTAACTACTTTTACGGTATCGCCGATTTTAGCGTCTCTAAGAGTTTTCATAATTTTCCCCCTCATATCATAATTTTCATCGCCATCTCTTTGCTGATAGCGACTCTCGATTCTTTTACGTTAACGATAACGTTTCCGCCGATTGTCGAAATAACCTTAACATCCCCGCCCACGACAAAGCCGAGGTTTTCGAGGTGCTTTTTGGTTTCGGGCAATCCGCCTACCTTTTTGATTATGTTACTCTCGTTCACGTTAGCCAACGCCAGAGGCATCATATCCATACTCTCCTTATGTGTTAGTTGTTACTAACCTATTTCCCTTAACAAAAGTTAGCTTTCACTAACTTGCTTTACTATTATATGACATTGTTAACACTTTGTCAAGCTTTTTTTTAATAATTAGGGCTAAGGGTAAAGGGCAGAGGATTTAGCAGGAGGATACCTCAACACCGTAGGGAACGGTCTCTGTGCCGTTCCGATGCAAAACGGCATAAAATTTCGGTCGGTAGATAAGGTTATTTTACTAACCGTTTCTTCCCGACCGAAAACTATTATCTATTAATTATTAACTTTTAACCGTAATGCACTTTGTGGTACAATTTTCCGCGCAAGCTCCGCAGTCAACGCATTTTTCGTAGTCGATTACGGCAACGTTGTTTACAACCTTAATCGCCTCGCTCGGACAAACCTTCTCGCATTTTCTGCATCCGATACAACCGCTCTTACAAACCTTTCTTGTAACAGCGCCCTTGTCCTTATTACTGCACAGCACCGCGGTGTGTTTAACGGCGGGCATAAGCGAGATAATGCCGTTCGGACATTCTTTTACGCAGATTCCGCAACCTACGCAGTCGGGACGGCAAATCTGTGCGATACCGTTCTCGATAACGATAGCGTCGTTGGGACAGGCGTTTTTACAGTCGCCGAAACCGATACAGCCGTAGGTACATTTACCCTTTCCGCCGAAAAGAAGCTTAGCGGCGGCGCAGCTTTCTATACCGCGGTAATCGACGTTATCCTCGGTATTAAAGCAATCTCCCGAGCAGTGAACCACGGCGATTTGTTCCTCTACATCCTCGAACTCTACGCCGAGAATTTCGCTTAACTGCTGAGATACAGCGTCAGCTCCGGGGATACAGAGGTTAGTAGGAGTGCCGTCCTTTTCGACGAGCGCCTTAGCGTAACCGTCGCAACCCGCGAATCCGCACGCTCCGCAGTTAGCGCCGGGCAGACAATCTCTAACCTTGGGGAATCTCTCGTCCTCTTTTACCGCCATAATTTTTGACGCGGCGACGAGTACAACCGCGCATATAAACCCGATAATTACAACGGGGATAACAGCCATAAGAATTACATTCATATCCTTACCCCCTATTTAAACAGGTTCTCGATTACTCCGCCGAAGCCCATAAACGACAGCGAAGTAATTGAAGCCGCGATTAACGTAATAGGAAGCCCTTTAAACGACTTCGGTATATCGGCGCCCTCAAGCTTACTTCTTACGCCCGAGAACATAACCATAGCGAGCATAAAGCCTAAGCCCGAGCCGAGCGAATTTACCATCGCCTCGACGAAAGTATATCCCTCGTCGATATTTAAGATAGTAACGCCTAAAATAGCGCAGTTAGTAGTAATAAGCGGAAGATAAACGCCGAGCGATTTATACAGCGACGGGATATATCTTTTAAGCGTAATCTCGACGAGCTGTACGAGCGCCGCGATTACGAGTATAAATACGATGGTCTGTAGAAATCCTAAGTTCTGCGGAACTAAGAGGAACATCTGTATAGGCCAGGTAACAGCCGTGGCGATAAGCATAACGAAGATTACGGCTAAACTCATTCCGACAGCGGAGTTGAGCTTTTTACTAACGCCTAAAAACGGACATATTCCGAGGAAACGCGACAGTATATAGTTGTTTATAAATATCGCGGAAAAGAGGATAATAATAAGGTTAGTCATCAGCCTTTACCTCCTCTTTATTAAGCTTTCCGCAAAGCTCGGCGGACGGACAACCCGCGCAGCCAAACTCCTTTTTCTTGGGTTTATCGCCGCTTAACTTATTTACAATCGCGATAAGCAGTCCGAATACGAAGAATCCGCCCGGAGCCATCGTCATAATCGAAATGTTGTTATCGGCGAGTACGGGTATCGGGAATCCGAGCCAGGTACCGCTGCCGAAAACTTCCCTTATAGTACCCATCATAACGAGCGTAAGCGTAAAGCCCGCGCCCATTCCGAGTCCGTCTATAGCGGAGTCGATAACGCTGTTTTTCTGGGCGAACATCTCGGCTCTGCCTAAGATAATACAGTTAACTACTATAAGAGGCAGGTAAATTCCGAGCGCCTGGTCGAGTACAGGAGCGAACGCTTTAACAAGCATTTGCACCATAGTTACGAATCCCGCGATTAAAACAATAAAGCAGGGGATTCGAACCTTATCGGGAATAATTTTTCTCAGCGCCGAGATAACGATATTCGAGCACAAAAGCACCGCCGTGGTAGCCGCGCCCATTCCGAGAGCGCTCATAACGTTTGTGGAGGTCGCGAGAGTGGGACAGGTTCCTAAAACCAGTACGAGAACGGGGTTTTCTTTAATAAGACCTTTTGAAAAATTCTGTAGTTTAGTCATCACTCCGCCTCCTTTATCATATCGTACGCCTTAAACGCGTCGGTTATAGCTTTTTTATAAGCGGTCGAGGAAATAGTCGCTCCCGAAATAGCGTCCACCTCGCCGAGAGTTTTTTCGGTTTTACCCGAATACTGCTTTCTGTACGGGTCTTCGGCGGTTTTAGAACCGAGCCCGCTTGTTTCCGAATGGGTGAGCGTTTTGCTCTGTTCGATAGTTCCGTCGGAATTAATTCCGCAGATAAGGTACATATCGCCGCCGTAGCCCTTAACCTTGAGCATAAATACATAGCCCGCGCCGTTTTTAGCTTCGTAAACTCCCTCGACACATTCGGGCAGTTTTTTTAGATTCATAAGCTTAAAGCCGTTGGCTTTCGGAAGAACCTCAGTCCTCGCCTGAGCCGCCGCTTTTTCGTCAGCCGCTTTTATAATCGGAGCGGTAACCGAGTTTATGTAAGCGAGCATCGCCGTTACGACAAGGCATATACAAACGAGCACCGCTATAGGCTTTATAACGTCGTTTTTCACGCCTTATCACCTCCAACGAGAGGTTTAGCCCGTGTGAGCCTTTCAATATAAGGGGTGAGTATATTCATAATAAGTATCGAGAAGCTTACGCCCTCGGGGAAGTTACCCCAGAATCTTATCAGCACGGTAATCAGTCCGCAACCGACGCCGAAAATAAGCTTACCCGATTTAGTCGCGGGAGTGGAGGAGTAGTCGGTAGCCATAAAAATCGCTCCGAGCAACAGTCCGCCCGCCATAAGCTGATACAATACATCTTTACCGCAGATAAGCGACATAACCGCGACAGTTCCTATAAAAGCGACGGGCGTGTGCCAGCTTATAACCCTTCTTACGATAAGGTAAATTCCGCCGAGCAGAAGCGCTAGGGCGCAGGTTTCTCCCAAACATCCTCCGCGCATACCGAGGAACATATTCAGGTACGAGGGCAAGCCCTCTGTCTGACCTTTAGCTATAAGCGCGAGCGGAGTAGCGCTCGACGAGGCGTCGGGAAATACCCAGCTCGTCATAGTGCCCGAAAACGCCGTCATCATAACGATTCTCGCGGTAATAGCGGGGTTGGCGAAGTTCTGACCGATACCGCCGAAAAGCTGTTTTACAACGACAATCGCTACAATCGAGCCGAAAGCCGCCTGCCACAGCGGAATAGAAACGGGCAGATTAAAAGCCAGTATCATTCCCGTAACGACTGCCGAAAGGTCGGTAATAGTGTTCTTTTTCTTACAGATTTTCTCAAATCCCCATTCGGCGAATATACATACCGCGACGCAAACACCGATTACGAGTAAGCTTCTTAACCCGAAAATCACCACCGAGGCTATTGCCGCGGGCATTAGCGCGATAATTACGTCGAGCATAATTTTTGTGGTTGTTATATTACTGCTGAAATGAGGTGAAACGGAGGATATTAATTTATTCATTTTTTTCCTCCTCTTTCTTGGTTAAATAATTTCTGAGTACAATTTTTGAGAGCTTGTTGGTCTGGACAAGCGGTCTTTTCGCGGGACACACAAACGAACAACATCCGCATTCCATACATAAA
Organism: bacterium; assembly: GCA_020626545.1. Lineage (GTDB taxonomy): Bacteria > Bacillota > Clostridia > Oscillospirales > Acutalibacteraceae > Ruminococcoides. Next base: position 1,922 of record JAHKZS010000001.1, on the reverse strand, counting down.
TCTACGCAAAGCTTTTCCAAATCCGCGCCCGAGTTTAGCGCGTAGGCTTTAGAAATAGCCCTCGGGTCGAGCTTCAGCGGACAACTATTCAAGCATCTTCCGCAGTTAATACAAGCGGTCGTATCATAGGGAGCGGCTTCCTTTTTGCCCATAGCCAAAACCGCGTTGGTCATCTTGAGCACAGGCGCGTCCAAATCGGGAATAGCGATTCCCATCATAGGCCCGCCGTATACCGCCTTATACGGTTCCTCTTTAAAACCTCCGGCGAACTCGAACAGCTCTTTTACCGGAGTTCCGATAGGAGCGATAATATTTTTAGGCTCCTTAACCGCCGAACCGTCCACGGTAACGCATTTCTCGATAAGCGGAATACCTGTTTCGAGGTACTCTCCGATAAACGCCATAGTCGATACGTTTATCACCACAGCTCCGACGTCGAGCGGAAGTCCGCCTTTCGGAACCATTCTGCCGATAGTGTTATACACCATAACCTTCTCGCCGCCCTGAGGATAGCGCGCGGGAAGTTCTTTTATCTCAACCGAGCCGTCGTTTTTAAACTGCTCTTTAAGCTTTTTTACACACTCGGGTTTATTATCCTCAATGCCGATAATAAAGCGGTTAACTTTAAGATATTTTTTTACAGCCTCTACGCCCTTTTGAATCGACTCGGTACGGTCGAGCATAGTTCTCGTATCGGCGGTGATATACGGCTCGCACTCCGCGGCGTTAATAACCACAACGTCAATCAGGCTTAAATCCTTTACGTTGAGTTTTACGAAAGTCGGGAAACCCGCTCCGCCCAAGCCGACGATTCCGCTGTCATTAACAGCTTTGGTGAAGCTTTCGAAGTCGTTTACCTCGGGCGGTTTAATCTCCTCGAAAAGCTCCTGTTTAAAGTCGCTTTCGATTACTACGGCGGGAACTTTCGCTCCGAACGACATAGTGATCTCGTCGATTTTCTTAACCGTACCCGATACGCTCGAGTGAACTCTCGCCGAAACGTAGCTGTCGGCTTCTCCGATAGGCTGGCCGACTTTGACCGTATCTCCCCTCTTTACGATAACCTTAGCGGGACGACCTATGTGCATAGACATAGGAATTGTAACCTCTTTAGGTACGGAGAGCCTTTCGGGCTTTTTGCCGGCGGTATTCTTTTTATGAGGTACTTTTACTGTTTTTAATCTCATAATTACCTCCAATGCGCTTATAATTTTACATACATAATTATTATACTATAAAATAACCGTTTAGCCAATGAGTTTGTTGAGGAAAAATTGTACAAATTTTTTTATTGTATAGTTATTTTTTTAAATCTATTGACATATTTTTTGTCACATATTATAATATTCTCGTATTATTTTTAATAAAAAGGGGTAGAATAATGAAAAGACTATTTGCCGCGTTCGCGGCAGCAATAATGCTGGTTACTGTTTTTACATCTTGTTTCCAGCGCGGCCCTAAAATCTCTATGATTGACAGCACAAAAACCTTAATCGTCGGCAAAACTTATACTCTACAGTATAAGCTAAACTCAACCGATTCAAATGAGCAGTTAATCTGGACTTCTTCGGACGAGGACGTCGCGACTGTAGAAAACGGAACTGTTACCGCTCATAACGCCGGCACATCCGAAATTAAGGTTACCACTTCGGATAATCAGACCGCGGTATGTAATTTAACCGTAAAGGATATTGAAATAACTCGCGTTACTGTAACTCCTAATAGTGTATCGCTCAAAAAAGGCGAGTCGGAAACTCTCGAGGCTCAGATTTACCCCGCGAAAGCAGGCGACATAGACGTAACCTGGTCGTCTTCCGACCCATCGGTAGCTTCGGTTTCCTCCGACGGAACAGTAACAGCCGTTGGCGCGGGTACCGCGACAATAACCGCGTCCGTCGACAGCGGAAAGAGCGGCAGCGCTG
>JAHKZS010000052.1 GCA_020626545.1 bacterium | reverse complement strand
TAAATAATAATTTATCCATTTAAAAATCCTCGGTTATCAATTAAACCTTTTATATAATCAATCTGTTCATCGATTGATTTTAACTCGTCAATATTTATCCAATTAATATTATTATTACGTCTAAACCAGGTTAGCTGTCTTTTAGCGTAATGGCGAGTTTCGGTTTTTATTTTATCTATACACTCTTCCAATGACGCAGCACCCTCAAAATAAGGTTTTAACTGCTTGTATCCGATTGCTTTAGAAGCGGTTTCGCTTAAATCGGATTTAAGAACTTTTTCGGCTTCTTCGACTAACCCGTTTTTAACCATAATATCAACACGTTTATTTATTCTATCATATAAAAACTGTCTGTCGAAAGCTTTTAATCCGAAAATCATATAGTTATACTCCGGATCGTTAGATTTACTATTTTCTATCTGTTCGGTAATTGTTATGCCTGTAGTTTTATAAAACTCTATCGCCCTAACAATTCTCTTTTGGTTACGCTCTTCAAATAAACGCCTGTAAGAATACGGATCAATTTCAAGAAGAATATTTAAAAGACTGTCTATTCCCTTTTCTTCGCCGATTTTATTAAGTTCAGCTCTTAAATCAAGATCGGAACTGTTATCTATAAACTCAATACCATTTAAGAAAGAATCTATGTAAAGACCCGTTCCGCCGCAAAGTATAGGAAACTTATCTCGACTTATTATATCTTCTACAGCGTATTTCGCGTCGTCGACGTATTTACCAACAGAATACGACTGATCCGCGTCTAAGAAATCGATTAAGTGATGTTTAATACCCTGCATTTCTTCTTCGGTGGGTTTAGCTGTAGCGATATTCATTCCGCGATAAATCTGCATACTGTCGGCAGAAACTATTTCACCATCGTAAATTTTCGCGAGTTCGATTGAAAGTGAGGTTTTTCCCGATGCAGTCGGTCCGACTATAACAAATAATTTTTTCATAATTTACACTCTGCCGAACTGCTTTTCGAGTTCGTATCTGCTCATAACCATACAAACAGGTCTTCCGTGAGGACAATACCTAAGCGTAGGATCTTCGTCGAGTTTATTCGCAATATCCATAAGTTCTTCTCGTGTGCTTATATTACCGCCTTTAATAGCGGCTCGGCAAGCGACATTATGGTATATCCAGTCCATCTTTTCGCTTCGTATATCCTTTTTATTCTGGGCGATATATCCCGCCATTTCAATTACAGATGATTCAATATCGTTTATGTCAAGATATTGCGGAGCGCCTCTAACAATTAGACTTCCATTGCCGAAATCCTCAATATCGAAAGCACATTCCTTAAACATATCAAGATTACTTATAGCGGCTTCGTAATCATTCTTGCTTAAGATAACAGTAATCGGTTGTAATAGTACCTGAGTAAAACCTTCGCCTCTCTCTTTCTTTAAACGTTCGTAAATCATTCTCTCATGAGCGGCGTGTTTATCTATAATGACAATTTCTTTATCATTCTTTTCAACAATAATATACGTTTTAAACGCTTCTCCGACAAACGTGAGTTTATTTTTTGGTTGCTCAAAAAGCGGTTTGGGTTCTTCGTCGGTTGGTTCTTCTTTGGGCTTATTTACAATTAATTCTTCGTCGGGAATATTTAATTCATTTTTATTTTTGGATACAATTGTTGTATCCTCGGGCTCAAATTTCTTATTATTCTCCTGAATTTTATACTCGATATCAGCCTTTCGTTTTACGGCTTCTTCAGAGTAAATATCCGTAGGAGAGTTAAAATTACTAACAGACGGATTTAACGTCTGAATCGGTTTAGCGTTTTTAATAACGTCGTTTAATTTAGCGAATGGATCTGACGCATTCTTTTCTTCCTTTTTCTCAAAAACTGCCGGAGTTGATACAAACGGTTTCGGCTTTTTAATTTCTGAAAAAGCGTTATCTTTTTTAATATTATTAAAAGTTACGGATTTTCTCTCGTCATTGTTATTAAGAGAAGTCTTAACAGCGTGATATACAGCGTCGAATACAGGTCTTTCGTTTATAAACCTTACTTCTATTTTAGATGGATGAACATTTACGTCAATAGCTTCAAACGGAATGGTTATATGTAAGACACAAGCGGGAAATTTTCCAACCATAACATTTCCCTTACACGCTTCCTCTATCGCTGCCATAGCAGTTACAGACTTAACATATCGTCCGTTTATAAAGAAGTTTTGCATACTTTTGTTGGGGCGGGCGTTTACAGGTTTTGTGATATAGCCCTTTACAGTTATACCGTTAAGCTCGTAGTTAACGGGTATAAGACCGTTAGCAAAATCTCTACCATACACAGAATAGATAGCTGATTTAATCTTACCGTCGCCCGAAGTGTTTAATGCACGCTTTCCGTCACGAATAAAAGTAAACGAGATTTCAGGATGTGATAATGCTATCTTATCTATCACATTAGCTACAGCGTTACCTTCCGCTCTGTCTTTTTTAAGGAACTTCATTCTTGCGGGAATATTATAGAACAAATCTCTGACTATAATTGTTGTGCCTACAGGACATCCCGCGTCATCAAATGAAACTTCTTCCCCGCCGTCAATTTCATATGATACACCGATTTCTTCGTTTTCGTTTCTGGTTAGAAGCTGCAATCTTGAAACTGATGAGATAGACGATAAAGCCTCGCCTCTGAATCCGAGAGTTGAGATACTGTCAAGATCATTTTCAAGTTTTATCTTACTTGTAGCGTGAGGTAAAAAAGCTAGCTTTACGTCGTCACGCATTATGCCGCAACCGTTATCGGTGACTCTCATAAATGTGATGCCGCCGTTCTGAATTTCCACAGTAATGTCTGTTGAACCTGCGTCTATTGAGTTTTCAATCATTTCTTTTATAGCTGAAGCGGGACGTTCTACAACCTCACCCGCGGCAATAAGTTCGGCTACGTGTTTATCCAGAACATTAATGACACCCATTTATCTCACCACCTAAACCATATTTTTTAATTCATAAAGTAAATTCATCGCTTCTATAGGAGTAAGCGTATTTAAATCTATATTTTTTAATTTATCAGCGATAGCGGAGTCGATGCTCGGCATTAAGCTAAGCTGTTCGATGTCTTGAGCTGATTTTTTAGTTTTATTTATTACGTCAATTTTGCTGTTACCGCTCTCGAGCTCAGAGAGTATCTCTTTAGCCCTGTCGGTAATATAATCGGGAATACCCGCCAATTTAGCAACCTCAATACCGTAGCTGTCGTCAGCCCCGCCCGGAACGATTCTTCTAAGGAAAGTAATATCGTCGCCTTTCTTCTTAACAGCGATATTAAAGTTATTTACTCCGTCGATAACTTCCTCAAGCACAGTTAGTTCGTGATAATGAGTAGCAAACAAAGCTTTAGCGCCGAGCTTTTTCTTATCGGCAACATACTCTAGCACAGCTCTCGCTATACTCATACCGTCGAAAGTGGAAGTGCCTCGACCGATTTCATCAAGAATAAGTAAAGACTTAGAGGTAGCGTTAGTTACGATATTAGCTACTTCACTCATCTCGACCATAAACGTCGATTGTCCCGAAGCTAAATCGTCGGAAGCGCCTACTCTTGTAAATATACTATCGACAATTCCGATTTCAGCCGAAGCGGCAGGTACAAAGCTTCCTATTTGAGCCATAAGCACAATTAAAGCTACTTGTCTCATATATGTAGACTTACCCGCCATATTAGGTCCTGTAATAATAGCGACTCTGTTAGCGGAGCAATTAAGATATACGTCGTTAGGTACGAACGGCGCGCCGTTTAAGAGCTGTTCTACTACAGGATGACGGCTGTCTTTAAGAAGTATATTATCCTTTAAGTTAACGTCGGGACGGACGTATCTGTTATCTGACGCGACATTCGCGAGCGAATTTAATACATCGAGTTCCGCGATAGCCGAAGCGGTATCCTGAATACGCTCCAGCTGAGAAGCTACCTGTTTTCTAATTTCATCAAATAGTTTATATTCCAGAGCTATAGCTTTGTCCTTAGCGCCGAGAATACGACCTTCTATATTCTTTAATTCCTGAGTTATATAGCGCTCACAGTTGGTTAAAGTCTGTTTGCGAATATAAGTTTCGGGAACCATATCCTTATAAGAGTTGGTAACCTCGATATAATAACCAAAAACTCGATTATAACCAACACGGAGCTTCGGAATTTTGGTAAGCTCACGCTGTTCTTCCTCAAGTTTAGAGAGAATACCGGTAGAGTTGTTCATATCCTCGCTGACTTCGTCGAGTTCCTGATTATAACCTCGTTTTATAATTCCGCCTTCTTTTACGGTAAACGGAGGTTCTTCAACAATAGCATCGTCAATAAGCTTATAAACATCCTCTAAGGTATCGAGCTTATTATAAAGCTGTTTTAAAAGACTTGACTCACAGCCCTGTAAAAGTTCCTTAATCTGAGGAAGCTTTTCTACCGCGCTTGCGAGCGAGCGAAGTTCTCTGCCTTTAGCTGAACCGTATACGATATTAGTCATAAGGCGTTCGATATCAAATATACCAACTAAAGCGGCGGTTAAATCCAGCCTTAGTACAGTATCGTTTACGAGTTCTTCTACAGCGCTCTGTCTATTGATAATCTTTGTAACATTTAAAAGAGGTTTTTCTATCCAGTTTCTAAGTAGACGTTTACCCATAGATGTCTTTGTCTTATCAAGTACCCAAAGTAAAGAGCCGCGCTTTTCTTTAGTAAGCATAGTTTGGGTAAGTTCCAAGTTTCTTTGGGTATTAAAATCAAGACGCATAAACTGATTTTCGGAGAACAGATTAATACGGTTAATACGCTCAAGACCGTTTTTTTGAGTATCTTTGAGATAAGACATCAACGCTCCGAGCGCGCAAATAATAATTTGTTTATCCGAAATAAGCTCGTAATCATTTTTAAACTGAGATTTTACAACATCATTACATGTCATAAAAGCAAAACTGCTTTCGTCAAGCATTTCAACAGTAGTCGAAAGCTTGTCTTTAATAAAGGCGGGAAGTTCTTTAAAATCTATAACATCTCCGCCGATTAATATCTCACGAGGGTTGTAACCTGTAAGCTGGCTTTTAATCTTTTCTACACAATCCTTACCTTTAAAATCGGTAACATATAATTCTCCTGTAGAAATATCACAGAAGCACATAGCTACGTTATTCTTTTCGGCGTAAATACAGCAGATGTAGTTGTTACGGCTTTCATCAAGCATACTGCTTTCAATTACGGTACCGGGAGTTACAACACGTACTATATCTCTTTGGACTATACTTTTAGCTTTAGAAGGATCTTCCATTTGTTCGCAGATAGCGACCTTATAACCCTTTTGAACAAGGCGGGCTATATAACTCTCGCAACTATGATAAGGAACTCCGCACATCGGAGCGCGTTCTTTAAGTCCGCAATCCCTTCCAGTCAGAGTGAGTTCGAGTTCTTTAGAGGCGAGTTTAGCGTCGTCAAAGAACATCTCGTAGAAGTCTCCGAGCCTAAAGAATAAAATGCTGTCTTTATTCTCATTTTTAATTTTTAAATACTGTTGCATCATTGGCGACAACTTTTCCATAAACTCACTCCTTTCTTTATCAATAAATCTTAATTAACCGCAACCGCCGCAAGTTGAGCAACTTCCTGTACAAGACGCGTCAAAGTCAGTAGTTTCGGGATCTTCTCCGGCAATACAATTCTGGAGAATAGTCATTACTCTGCCCGAGATTTTATCGAATTCCTGTTTAGCTTCGTTATAAGCTTTCATATTTTCATTAGCCATAATATCGGCGTAAACTTTCTGCATCTCTTTATTTAACTGAGCGATTTTTTCTCCGTCCTTTTCGGTTTTCTGAGTTTCTACGTTAACGGATAATCTCTTTAAATTAAAATCCTTAATTAAGCCCTGAAGCTCAGTATCAGCGTCAGCTTTAGATTCGGCCGCTCGCATATTCTTGTAAGAATCTTCTTGCTGGAGAAGCTTACCGAGTTCTCTTGTCATATCAATTATATCCATAATTTACTCCTTTACTAAATCACCTTTTAATATCCAATTTCCTGCTTTTGTTATTTTTACATTCTGAAACGTTCCGATTAATTCCTTCGGAGCTTTCGTTTCAACAATAATATTCCCGCTTGTACGGCAGTTTAGTATATCGTCTTTACCTTTTTCTGATTCTACTAAAACTTTCTGAGTAGTCCCTACCATTGAACCGCAACGCTTAGACGCGATTTCTTCCTGGACATCGAGAAGTTCTCTAAACCACATAGACTTTTCTTCGGCGGAAATAGGATCATCCATCTCAGCCGCCGGAGTTCCTACTCTGGGAGAATAGATAAAAGTAAATAAAGATGTAAACTCAACTTCTCTTATCAGAGATATGGTTTCTTTAAAATCTTCGTAAGTTTCACCTGGGAATCCTACAATAACGTCGCTGGTCAATGATACGTCGGGAATTTTGCTTTTTGCGTAATTTACTATATCGAGGTACTTTTTCCTATCGTAATGGCGGTTCATAAGTTTTAGAATTCTATCTGAACCCGACTGAAAAGGTAAATGTAAGTGTTTACTTATATGTTTAGACGAGGCTATTGTGTCTATAAGCTCTTTGGTGCAGTCCTTGGGATGTGAGGTCATAAATCTAAGCCAATAATCGCCGTCTATACTATCGACTTGCGAAATCAATTGCGAGAAATTAACGTCTTCCTTTAAGGTCTTGCCGTAGGAGTTTACGTTCTGACCGAGTAAGGTAATATCCTTATAACCGAGATCTATCAATTCTTTGGCTTCTTTTAGAATAATATCTTTCTCTCGGCTTCTTTCCCTGCCTCTTACATACGGTACGATACAGTATGTACAGAAGTTGTTACAACCGTACATTATAGGAAGCCAGCCTTTAAAACTGCCGTCACGTTTAACGGGTATTCCCTCGTGAATCATACTGTCGTCATTATCTCTTAGATAAACACGTTTTCCGCCTGATAAGGTTTTATACAGCAACTCAGGAAATAAATGTAAGGCGTGAGTTCCGAAAACAAGATTAACGTAAGGAAAGCTTTTATACATTCTATCGGCGATATGTTTTTGTTCCATCATACAGCCGCACAAAGCAATAATAATATTAGGATATTTACGTTTAAGATTTTTTAAAGCGCCTACATTACCGAAAACTCTGTCCTCCGCGTGTTCTCTAACGGCACACGTGTTAAACAAAATAAAATCAGCGTTATCGGGTTTATCCTCAAAAACAAACCCCGCCTTAGAAAGCATACCCTTGATATTCTCTCCGTCGGCAACATTTTGTTGACAACCGTAGGTGTGGATATACGCGACAGGTTTATCACCGCGCTTGCGTTTTTCCATTATTTCAAAAATAAGATTAAGGTACTCGCTCTGAGTTTCGTTAAAATCAGTTAAAGTACTAAACTTTTCTGCCAAGACAAATTGCTCCAATCTAATTACATTCCTGAAAATTATAGCACAAAACCTAAAATAATACAATAGATTTCGTGCTGTTTTTTACTATATTTTGTGTTATTTTTAATTTTATCTCACAATATCTGCGTATGTTGACGGAACCGAGCCGACAATAACTGTCTGAGCTATTTCATAATCGGTCGTATATTTTACTTTTTCACTATATTCAGGGCTGATTGTAATTATCTCGGTAGTGACTACAAGGTAAATGTGGTGTATAGTCTGATTCACACCTGAACTGTTAAAATCGCTTTTTATAGCACAATTAACCGAACCGGTTAATATAAAGCTGATTTCTATCTCGGGTCCAAGTGTACTAAATAAAGTTATATCCGTAAACGAACCCAAGGGTAATGAAAACTTATAAGTCTTACTTTTATCGAGTTCATCTTGGATGCGTTTAATAACATTAGACTTTATCCTGTTAATATTTACAGTATTTGAGGATATAGAGTTAACCTGTCCCGACTTTGAGTAATTAATTACCGATAAATCGTTATATTTGTAATTGTATTTATCGAGAATACTACATACCGACTCCCCTATTATCTTAGACGAAATAGTTTTAGCCTGTTTATTTACACATTTTCTTGTAAATGGTATCGCCTGGATTTCGAATAATACAGTTAAAAAGATAATTAGGCATATTGATATAATAAATATCTTCCTCAGTTTTTTATGTAGTCTTGAAGTTTTCTTTTTATAAAGCAAAAAACACCCCTCGTTATTCTATACGAGAGGTGTTTAATTGTTACATTTTATTCGTCTTTAATTTCGCAACCCTCGACGTTGCAGTTAGCGCAGTCATCGTCGCAGAATTCATCGGCAAATAAGCTTGAGAAATCGAACTCTAACTCTCCGCCGCAATTGGGACAGTTCATTTCGCCTTCGATAAGCGTATCTTCATCAACGACAATCTCAGCTCCGCAGTCAGGGCATTTTACCTCGTAGTCGGATTCGTCATCGTAATCTTCATAATCTTCATATCCGATTTCGTCTATAATATCGAAAAGTTCGTCATTCTGTTCGGTTAAGAACTGGACATCTTCCTCGATAAAAGTAATTTCGTCGGACATATCGTAGATTAAATCGAGCATAGCCTCGATAAGCTTTCCTTCGGGTTTTGACGTATCTAAATCAAGACCTTCGGATAAACCTTTTAAGTAAGCGGCTCTTTCGGAAATACTCATATTATCTTTTACTGACATATGTACTCCTTAAGCTCTTCCGAGATACTCGCCTGTACGTGTATCAATCTGGATAACTTCGCCCTCGTTGATAAAGAGAGGAACCTTAACCTCGGCGCCTGTCTCTACTGTAGCGGGTTTAGTAGCGTTAGTAGCTGTATTGCCCGCGAAACCGGGATCGGTTTTAGTAACTTCGAGTTCAACAAAGTTGGGCGGTTCTACTCCGAATACGTTTCCTTTGTAAGAAAGAATCTTACAAATCATATTCTCTTTAACAAACTTAAAATTATCTCCGAGAACTGAAGCGTTGATCGGGAGCTGCTCCCAAGTTTCAGTATCCATAAAGTAATAGAGCTCGCCGTCATTATAGCTGTACTCCATATCCTTACGGTCTACGAAAGCCTTAGGATACTTATCGTTAGGGTTGAAAGTTTTTTCAACAACAGAACCAGTGATAACGTTTCTGATTTTTGTTCTTACGAACGCAGCGCCTTTACCGGGCTTTACGTGCTGGAATTCGATAATAGAAACAACCTGACCATCCATTTCGAAAGTAACGCCGTTTCTGAAATCACCTGCAGAAATCATAATTTATACCTCCTGAAAAATTAAAGTATTAACTAATTTATTTAATTATACATAAAAAAGCGGTAAATTGCAAGTATTATACAATAATTAGTTCTTTGCTGAGGGTCGCGAAGTTTTTATAACCGTTTTCTTTAACTAAAACCATATCCTCAATTCTGACTCCAAATTGATTTTCAAGATATATTCCGGGTTCAACAGTTATTACCATATTCTCAGATAAAATAGTATCGCCCTTAGGGCTTACGGTCGGATTTTGGTGGATATCAAGTCCTACTCCGTGGCCTGTAGCGTGTCCGAAATTTTTGGAATAACCCGCGTTATTTATAATATCACGCGAGATTTTATCAATCTCACACGCTTTAACGCCGGACTTAACGGCTTCAAGGGCTGTAGTTTGTGCCTTTAAGACGATATTATAAATTTCTCTTTTATAATCATCACAGCTTCCGACAGCGACGGTTCTCGTCATATCGCTGTGGTAACCTTTATAAAGAGAGCCTATATCCATAGTAAAGAAATCACCCTTGCGGATTATATCATCACTCGGCACACCGTGCGGAAGCGAAGTTTTTTTACCGGCTATAGTTATTAAATCGAAGCTTACGTCAGAGGCGCCGTAGATTTTTAAAAGCCGTTCAAGTTCTATAGATATAGTACGTTCGCTTTCGCCCGGTTTTATAAGATTTAAAACTTCGTTATACGCTTTTTCTGTTATATCCTGAGCTTCTTGAAGCAAAGCAATTTCTTCTTCGCTCTTGATAAGTCTTAGATTAGAAATCTTTTTACTTAAACTGTCGTCTGAAATAAGTGATATTCCTTTTGAATTAAAGCTTTTTAAATAACTGTGATAAGCTTTAAGTGTTATATTCTCCGATTCAATAAATAAAGTGTTAACAGAATGTTTTTTACAAACCTCAGCTATATCCTCAGTTAAGTTTTTAAACTCGATAACTTCGCAGTCTTTGCAAACGTTTTTTGCGACTTCAATATATCTGAAATCTACGAACAGATAGGCTTTATCTAAGGTAATTAATACTTTACCCTCGCTGTTTAATACACCGCTCAGGTAATAGACGTTTTTTTCATCGGTAATAAAAAGGGCTTTAGATTTATCGTCAAGCAGCTTTTTTAGTTTATCTATTCTATTTTTAAATACGGACAATTAAATCATTCCTTCTAAAGCGTTTACGGCGAGTTTATAGCTATTCTTACCGAAACCCGCTATCTGACCTACACATACCGGAGCTATTACGGAAGTATGTCTGAATTCTTCTCTTGCGTGTATATTAGACATATGAACTTCAACAAAAGGAATATTCACACTCGCGATAGCGTCTCTGAGCGCGTAGCTGTAATGAGTAAGCGCTCCGGCGTTTATAATTGCGCCGTCATATTTTCCGAGAGCGTCATGAATTTTGTCAATTATACTGCCCTCATGATTAGATTGATAAATATCACATTTAAAACCTTTTGCTTCGGCAAAAGCAATAATTTCATTATTAATACTTTCGGCAGTTTCGGTACCATATATACCTTTTTCACGAATACCGACCATATTAAGATTAGGACCGAGTAATAAAAGAATATTTTTCATAGGAATACCTCCTTTAATGTAAAAAAATAAAGCGGACAAACGTCCGCTTAATTTTATCTGTATTTACGTTTACGAGCTGCTTCGGACTTCTTCTTGCGCTTTACGGAAGGCTTCTCGTAAGCTTCTCTCTTACGAACTTCAGCGATAACGCCTGCTCGCGCGCACTGCTTCTTAAATCTTCTTAATGCGCTTTCGAGAGATTCATTCTCTTTAAGTCTTACTTCTGACATTCTATATCCCTCCCATCAATATGGGTAATTTGCATACCAATGCATTAGTTATTATACAACAAGTAGACATAAAATGTCAATACCTATCGAAAAATTAGTTTAAAAATACTAAAAAGCAAATTTTTACGGTTTTACAACAATATTTACAATTCTGCCTTTTACATAGATTTCCTTAACTATATTCATTCCGTCAATAGCTTTAGCTACGTTTTCGTCAGCTTTAGCAAGCGTTAGAACTTCATCCTGTTCAGCGTCGGGGTTAATGTTGAGTTTAGTCTTAATCTTGCCGTTAACCTGTACGGCGATTTCAATAGTTTCCTCAACACATTTACTCTCGTCGTATTCAGGCCAGTTCTGCTCGGCTACTATTCCCTCTCCTAAGTTGCATACTTCCCATACTTCCTCGCTAACGTGCGGTGAGAACGGGTTTAAGAGGATTGCGAATACAGCGAGCTCTTTCTTGGAAACTGAACCGAAGGATGTAATCTCGTTGATTAAGGACATTAATGCCGCGATAGCGGTATTAAACTTAATGTTCTCGATATCCTCGCCGACTTTCTTAATAGTTTTATGGAAAGCGCTTTCGAGTTCAGGTCTGATAATATCCTCGTCAACTAAAATATTCTGTAAATTCCAGAATCTTTCAATAAATCTTCTGCAACCTCGGATACTTGATGTTTTCCACGGAGCAGCTTTCTCAAAGTCGCCGATAAACATCTCGTAAAGACGCATTGTATCCGCGCCGTACTCATCGACAATTTCGTCAGGATTTACAACGTTACCTCTTGACTTAGACATTTTCTCGCCGTTTTCGCCGAGAATCATACCATGGCTTGTACGTTTAGCGTAAGGCTCCTTAGTCGGAACAATACCTAAATCGTATAAGAAATTGTGCCAGAATCGACTATCTAACAAGAGGAGCTAAGTAAGTACCAAACCGCCGTTATACCAATCAACAGGAGACCAATACTCTAAAGCTTCCTTAGAAGCTAAAGCTTCGCTGTTGTGAGGATCCATATATCTTAAGAAATACCATGATGAACCCGCCCACTGAGGCATAGTATCAGTTTCTCTTAAAGCTTTTCCGCCGCAACAAGGACAGGTTGTGTTAATCCAGTCAGTCATCTTAGCGAGCGGAGATTCGCCGGTATCTGTAGGCTCATAAGAATCAACCATAGGGAGTTTAAGTGGTAATTCGCTCTCGTCTATCGGTACATATCCGCATTTTTCGCAGTAAACTATCGGAATAGGCTCTCCCCAGTAACGCTGACGTGAGAATACCCAGTCACGAAGCTTATAATTAACCTTAGCTCGACCGAGTTTATTTTCCTCAAGCCATTTAATCATTTTTTCTTTAGCGTCCTCGACAGACAACCCGTCAATAAATCCGGAGTTAGTAAGAACACCTGTAGCACAGTCGGTAAAGGCTTCTTCCTGAACATTCTCGCCGCCTTTTACAACTTCGATAATCGGTAAGTCAAATTTCTTAGCGAACTCCCAGTCACGAGTATCATGAGCGGGAACAGCCATAATAGCGCCTGTACCGTAAGATACTAATACATAGTCGGATACAAAAATAGGAATCTTTTTATTGTTAACCGGGTTAACTGCTTCAACACCGTCTAAACGAACGCCTGTCTTTTCTTTAGCAACTTCGGTACGCTCAAAATCAGACTTTTTGGAAGCCTCGAGCTGATAAGCTCTTATTTCGTCAATATTATTAAGTTTATCCGCCCATTTCTCGATAAGAGGATGCTCCGGCGAGATAACCATATATGTAGCTCCAAAGAGCGTATCGCAACGTGTTGTATAAACTGTAAGAGTATCTCCTGTTGTCGCGGTAAAATCAACCTCGGCGCCTGTAGAACGACCGATCCAGTTAATCTGCTGAGCCTTAACACGAGCGGGATAATCTACTAAATCGAGGTCGTTAATTAATCTGTCGGCATACTCTGTGATTTTGAGCATCCACTGAGATTTAACCTTACGAATAACCTCGCTTCCGCAACGCTCGCAATTACCGTTTACAACTTCCTCGTTAGCTAATACACATTTACAGGAAGTACACCAGTTAACGTTCATTTCTTTTTTATACGCGAGTCCTTTTTTAAAGAGCTGAAGGAAAATCCACTGCGTCCATTTATAGTATTCAGGGTCAGTGGTGTTGACCTCACGGCTCCAGTCAAAAGAAATACCGAGCGACTGAATCTGCTTTTTGAATCTCGCGATATTCTGTTTAGTTACAATTTCGGGGTGAATATGGTTTTTGATAGCGTAGTTCTCCGTAGGAAGTCCAAACGCGTCCCATCCTATAGGATACAGCACATTATAGCCCTGTAATCTGCGCTTACGGGCTACTGTATCTAAAGCGGTATAAGGACGAGGATGTCCTACATGTAAGCCTTGTCCCGACGGATACGGAAACTCGATTAACGCGTAGAACTTCTCCTTGGAAGTATCGTTTTCGGCATGGAAAACTCCCTTATCTTCCCATATTTTTTGCCATTTAGGTTCAACATTCTTGTGATTATACTTCAAAATTTTACCTCCCGTTACTTATAACATCTGACAAGTCTATTTCTTTACCGTCCTGCCATAAACGTTCTAAGTTATAAAATTCACGAGCTTCCTCGTTAAATACGTTAACAATTATATCTACATAGTCAAGTAAAATCCAGCTGTTAGAGCGATGGCCTTCGATATGACTTACCGATACACCGAGCTCGTCCATTTTAAATTCAACCTCATCTGCTAAAGATTTTACTTGTGTACTGCTTCTTCCTGTAGCAATAACCATATAATCAGCCAGAATAGTTACATCTGAAATCTCAATAACTTTAATATCCTCGGCGATTTTATTATCGAGGATTTGAGCTATTTTAATAGCCTGTTCATAAGTTGTCATTACAGCAACCCTTTCTCTTTTAAAATATATATAATATCATTATAACAATTTATAGCGTTGCTATGTATTGTTAAATTTCTATTTGCTAAATCTGTAATTGTAAATTTTAATCCAAACAACATAGCGTCTTCAAGGCAGTTAAAGGCCTTTTCACGCATTATATCAACACCGTTGTAATTACGTTCATCGCTTATAAAATCAGCGACAAATATAATTTTTTCGAGTAAAGACATTCCCGCTCTGCCTGTTGTATGGTATTTAATTGAATTAATAATATCCTCGTCGTTTATATTAAGCGTATCGCGGACATACACACTTCCCGCGATTGAGTGCCATAGCTTAGAGGATTTCTTTTCGACCGCGT
>JAHKZS010000051.1 GCA_020626545.1 bacterium | reverse complement strand
TACACAGCCCACAACTGAGAAGAAGGTTACTGCTAAGAAAGCTAACACAATCAAGGTTAAGGCTAAGAAAGTAACAGTTAAGGCTAAGAAGCTTAAGAAGAAGGCTCAGAAGGTTAAGATCACTAAGGCTCTTAAGGTAACTAAGGCTAAGGGTACAGTAACTTACGCTAAGGTTAAGAAGGGCTCAACTAAGAAGTTCTACAAGAAGGTTAAGATCGCTGCTAAGAGCGGTAAGATCACAATCAAGAAGTGCAAGCTCAAGAAGGGCACATATAAGCTTAAGATTAAGGTAACTGCCGCAGGTACCAAGACTTATAAGAAGAAGAGCGTATCTAAGGTAGTTAAGTTTAAAGTTAAATAATTTAAACTGAAAGTTTAGGGCTTCCGAAAGGAAGCCCTATTTTTTGCGTCTTATTATGTCTTTTTATATTTATGTCTTTTTATATTATTAAATAAAAAATACCGCTCCCCTATCTAGCTTAAATGTATTTATAAAATTCTTAATGTTCTGTTACTTTCTGATTACAAATTTTAACAATCGTGAAACCTTGCTTTTGGTTACAAATTCGATAAATATTGTTGTTTTTTAGCGTTTAATTCTAAAGAAAAATATTATTCTCTATTTATGCTCGTATTGCACAAAAATTATATCGAAAATTTGGCATTTTGACTATTGACGAAAATGGGCAAATCCGATATAATGTGCTAGCGAGTTAAGAGACACCACAATATATTGTGGTTATAAAGAAATAACAATTACAAATGTGTAATTAAGGGAGGTTTTTATATTGATTACTAAAATAAAGAAAAGAGACGGACGTACAGCTGCCTTTGATATAGATAAGATTACACAGGCTATCTATAAAGCGGCTCAGGCTATCGGCGGAACTGATTACGAAACGGCGAGCGAACTCGCTAAGCAGGTTTGTGATATTCTCGAAAGTCAGCCCGAGCAGGAGCCTTCTGTTGAACACGTACAGGATACGGTAGAAAAAGTTCTTATCGAAAACGGCCACGCGAGAACCGCTAAGGAGTATATCCTCTACAGAGCCGACCGTACAAGAGTACGCGATATGAACACAAAGCTTATGAAGATTTACGAGGATCTTACCTTTAAGGCTGCTAAGGATAACGACGTTAAGCGTGAGAATGCTAATATCGACGGCGATACCGCTATGGGTACTATGCTCAAATACGGCTCAGAGGGCGCTAAGCAGTTCTATCATATGTATATCCTCAACCCCAAGCACTCGAAGGCTCACCTCGACGGAGATATTCATATTCACGATTTAGATTTCCTTACGCTCACCACTACCTGCTGTCAGATTGACCTATTAAGCTTATTTAAGGGCGGTTTTTCTACAGGTCACGGCTATTTAAGAGAGCCTAACGATATACAGTCATACTCCGCGCTCGCTTGTATCGCTATTCAGTCTAACCAGAATGACCAGCACGGCGGTCAGAGTGTGCCTAACTTCGACTACTCTATGGCTCCCGGCGTTACAAAGACATACAGAAAACGTTACCGCCAGAACTTAGAGAGAGCTATTGAGCTTTTAACTGATACAGAAAACCCCGAGACATTCACAAAAGATTTAGCCGACAAGGCTGAGGAGATTTCGGGAACTATTCCGAAGCTCGAGAATCAGACTCCCGAATACAAGGAAGCTGAGTTAAAGCTTTTAGCCGAAGCTTTCGGAGATAAAATTGCGGGTAAGATTCAGAGATTCGCGTTCAAGCACGCCGAGAGCGAGACTGACAGAGCTACATTCCAGGCTATGGAGGCTCTTATCCACAACCTCAACACAATGCACAGCCGCGCGGGCGCTCAGATTCCGTTCTCATCCCTTAACTACGGCACAGATACATCGCCCGAGGGCAGAATGGTTATGAAGAATATCTTAAAGGCTACAGATAACGGTCTCGGAAACGGCGAGACTCCTATCTTCCCCATTCAGATATTCAAGGTTAAAGAGGGTGTTAACTATAACCCGGGCGACCCCAACTACGATATATATAAGGAAACAATGAAGGTTTCCGCTAAGCGTCTTTTCCCGAACTACTCGTTCCTCGACGCTCCCTATAATCTCCAGTATTATAAAGAAGGTCATCCCGAGACCGAGGTCGCTTATATGGGTTGCCGTACCAGAGTTATGGGTAACGTATATGATCCCGACAGAGAGCAGACTTACGGCAGAGGTAACCTTAGCTTTACATCAATCAACCTCCCCCGTCTCGCTATCCTCTCTAACAAGAACGTAGACTTCTTCTTTGAGCAGTTAGACAGAATGTGCGACCTCGTTGTTGAGCAGTTATTGGAGAGATTCGAAATCCAGTGCTCCAAGGTAGTTAGAAACTATCCGTTCCTTATGGGTCAGGGCGTATGGCTTGATTCCGAGAAACTCGGCCCGAATGACTCAGTACGCGACGTATTAAAGCACGGCTCGCTCACACTCGGATTTATCGGACTTGCCGAATGTCTTAAAGCGTTAGTAGGCGCTCACCACGGCGAGAGCGAGAGCTCGCAGAAACTCGGTCTCGAGATTGTCGGCTTTATGCGTAAGAAGATAAACGAGGCTACTAAGAAGTATCAGCTCAATTTCGCTCTTATCGGTACTCCCGCGGAGGGACTTTCGGGCAGATTCGTTAGAATCGACAGAGAGCGTTTCGGCACTATCCCGGGCGTTACAGACAGAGAGTATTACACAAATTCGTTCCACGTACCCGTTTACTATAATATCTCCGCATTTGATAAAATTAAACTCGAGGCTCCTTACCATAACCTCACAAACGGCGGTCATATCTCCTATATCGAGCTCGACGGAGACCCGACTCAGAACCTCGACGCTTTCGAGGCTGTTATCCGTCAGATGAAGGAATCAGGCGTAGGCTACGGTTCCATAAACCATCCCGTTGACCGCGATCCGGTTTGCGGACATACAGGTATTATCGGAGATTACTGCCCGGTTTGCGGACGTAAGGAAGGCGAAGGCGGTAAAGGCTTCGAGAGAATCCGCCGTATCACAGGCTACCTCGTAGGTACGCTCGACCGCTTCAACGACGCTAAAAGAAAAGAAGTCGAGGAAAGAGTTAAGCACAGTATCAGCGAGAGCGCTGATATGGCTCAGTTCGAAGAAGAAACCGCATAATGGGAACTAAACTGAATTTATCCGGGGTTGTCAGCGAGAGTATCGTTGACGGCCCCGGTATCAGAATGACGATATTTACTCAGGGCTGTCCGCACCACTGCAAAGGCTGTCACAATCCCGAAACCTGGGCGTTTGAGCCGAGACATCCGGGAGATGTGGATAAAATCCTTAAAGTAGCGGTGAGCAACCCTATTTTACAGGGCTTGACCTTTTCGGGCGGAGAGCCGTTCTGTCAGGCGGAAGCCTTGGCGGAGCTCGCGGTTAAATGTCACGAAAACGGGCTTAACGTTATGTCTTACACAGGCTATACGTTCGAGGAGCTTATCGCGGGTAAGGACGAGCACCCCGAGTGGATAAAACTGCTCGAGAACTGCGATTACCTCGTAGACGGTAAGTTTGAGCTCGATAAGCGAAGCCTTGTGCTGCTTTTCAGAGGCAGTAAAAACCAGCGTTTTCTTGACGTAAAGAAAAGCTTAGAAGCGGGTAAAGCAATTTGTGTTGACGAGGAAAACCTTTACAAAGGTACTAAAACAAGAAATGTATAAAAGACCGGCAAGCTGTCGGTCTTTTAAATTTATAGGAGCGTTACTCCTTGTAATTAGAATCAAAATATATTACAATAGACTAAAAGGAAGTGACGATATGAGCAAGGCTTTATGTATACCGATTTTTATAATAGCGCTTATATTTTTAGTTTGGTTTATTATACCGATAATCAGCTACAGGGTTTTAAATCCAGGAAATGTATTCGGAATTGTATTATGTTTATACCTAATGTTTTGGAGCGGATTAAATAATAAATACGTTGAAATAAAAAAAGCGCTCTGCTCCGTTCAGGCGGTTAAAATACTCTGGAAAGGATTTAATGTGTGCGCGGTACTTTTCGTCGCTTACGCGGTAATTGTAAGCGGTTTAATGGTATATCACGCGTTTTTTACGAAGCCGGAGAAAAACGCTACAGCGATTGTACTCGGCGCGCAGGTCAAGCCCTGGGGCCCGAGCAAGCTTCTACAGCAGAGAATCGACGCGGCGGTTGATTATATGAAAGAAAATCCCGAAGCGAAAGCGGTAGTCAGCGGCGGTCAGGGTTCGGACGAGCCGATGAGCGAGGCTCAGTGTATGTACGAAAATATGGTAAAACAAGGTATTGACAAAAATAGGATTTATAAGGAAGATAAGTCAGTTAATACAGTCGAGTAGACTTACACCTCGCAATGTAAACCCCTCACAGAACCGTACGTGCAGTTTTCCCGCATACGGCTCCTCATAATAAAATTCACATCTT
>JAHKZS010000008.1 GCA_020626545.1 bacterium | reverse complement strand
GCCCCTGTAGTCCGAGTCGATTACGCCGACTCCGTTCGAAAGACAGATTCCGAGCTTTACACCGAGCCCTGAACGCGCGTAAAGATAAGCGACGCTGTTTTTATCGGGCAGAGCGATTGCGATTCCTGTCGGAATAATCTTTAAATCGCCCGGGTTAATCGTTACGCTCTCGTCGATACAGGCGTAAAGGTCTGCTCCCGCAGAGCCCGAGGTCGCCCTCGTAGGCAAGGTCGCGGTTTCTCGGAGTTTTTTTACTTTTAAATGCATTTTATCATCTCCCGAACTTGCAAAATTTAGGATAAGCTTGCAAATATGTAAAATATTAATAAATATACATTTTGTAATATTCTTATTTGTAATAATAGTATTTTCTTAATCGGAATATTCAAAAATTCCTTCGGGGAATATTGTTTATAAAACTCCCCTTTTTAACAATCCGTGGGTCTTTTCGCGGGAATTTAGGCTCTCACTGATAAAATCGCTCCACTTTTCCACGTTTTCCACATAGTTTTCCACAGAAAATCGGAAAAATGAGATGTCGAGGTTTTCGCTTATTTCGACCTCGTTTATCTCCTCCAGGGGTAGATTGTTGAGCACCTCTGTAGCAAATCCGTCACAGTAGAAAATGAAAGTTTTTCCTAGTCTATCCTTCATTTTTCCTTTTCCCGAACACTTTGAACACTTAATATCCGCGCTCTTGTTCGGGCAGTTTCTCGTAAGCATAACGGGCAAATATCCGAAAGAAATTACGCCTCTCGGGATATCGGCGCCGAGTTTTTGGGCGTCGGAAAGCTTAATCTCAAAACTTAGCTCGGTATCGGCAAAGCCCATACTTTCAGCCCAGAGCAAGTCGAGCGTATTTGTAAAATTCAGCCCGAATCCGCCGTGGATATTTAACCCCGATTCTTTCGCGATATAGACCGCCGCTAAATTATTACACAGCGCGTCTTTTATTCCGAGATTTTTAAACTCGGCGAGCTTAGTTTTAATAGCTTTTTCTCTCGAGAACATAGCTCTCGGGATTTCCACACCGAGTTTAAATCCGTTCTCAACCAGCTTTTTAATCTTAGTTGTATCGCTGTTTATCGGAACAAAGCATAGGTCTAAATCGGAAAAACCATTACCGATATTTTCTGAGTTAACTCTCGCGTATCTGAGTTTTTTTCTCGAGACATGAGGCTTTATTTTCGGGATTTCAACTTCGTTTATGGTATAATTTCTGTTTTCCGAACGCTTTTCACTCAACAAATCTAACGCGTCACGCCGAAGTTTATTCAATACGGACATTTTTATGATTAAATTATCTTCTAAATCAATTTTGAGTTCAACTATATTATAGGGCGTTCCGCCTGTTTTTAACAGCTGACGGCTGATTTTTTCCTCGTTTAACGGCGCGTTTAACGCTTTTTCGCAGATTTCTTCGCTGTTTATCTCTACCGAATCCGTACCGTCGGAGAGTACAAGCTTCGCCTTACTTCCGATTTTTGCGCTAAACTCGGCGGTAATATCCACCCTTTTAGCTTCGTCCTTATAATCAGCGCGGATCTCCTTAAACAGCTTTTCCGTCGCGGACACAACGTCGTCCTTACGGCGATAACCGAACATCTCGTAACCCCGCTTAGAAGTATAGTATCCGTCGGTAAAGCCTGTTCTTGAAAAGACATTTTCGAGTTCCGAACGCGTTTCTTCGCTTACGAATCCGTCATCTCTCGACTGTTTACACGCCTTAGTCGCGACGGCGACATACTCTGGGCGTTTTAAACGGCCCTCGATTTTAGCGGATGTAACGCCGATTTCCTGTAAATCACGGATATGGTCGATAATGCTGTTGTCCTTTAAGCTAAGAGCGTATTTACTTTTTCCGATACTAAACGGCAGCCGGCAGGTCTGGGCGCAGCGTCCTCGGTTACCGCTTCTCGAGCCGATAACCGCACTGAAATAACATTGTCCCGACACGCTCATACACAGCGCGCCGTGCACAAACACCTCGAGCTCAATCGGACAGCTCTCGGCGATTTCTTTAATCTCGTCACGGCTGAGTTCCCTGGCGAGCACTACACGCTTAAAGCCCTGTTCATAAAGTAGCTTCGCTCCGCTCGGGGAATGTACGCTCATTTGGGTTGAGGCGTGGAGCGGTAGTTCGGGCGCGATTTTCTTAGCCAGCATAGCGAGTCCGATATTTTGGACTATCAGCGCGTCTACTCCCGCTTTCGCGCAGGAGATTATCAGCGACTTCGCTTTTTCTATTTCGTTATCGAAAATTATTGTATTAACCGTAACATAGACCAAAACTCCGCGGATATGGCAATACTCAACGGCGGTTTTCATTTCGTTATCGTCGAAATTCTCGGCTCCCGCTCTTGCGGAAAGCTCTTTCGCGCCGAGATAAACCGCGTCGGCTCCGCTTCGTACCGCGGCAACTACCGAGTCAAATCCTCCGCAGGGCGAAAGTATCTCAATTTTCTTCATCGTCGAAAAGTGAGAACTGTCTCATCGGTTTATAGCCTTTATTTTTCTTCTTCTTTTTTCTGCCTACAGGTTTTTCGGGTTTCGGTTCGGTTTCGGATTTTGTATCGGCTGTTTCCGGTTCAGCACAAGACGTTTCCTCAACGGGAACTTCTTTAACCATACCCTGTCCGTCTAAAACACGCGGAATATTATTGAGCTTTTCCTCGAGCTGTTTAACTGTTTTTGAAAGCTGTTCAATTTCGTCGTCTTTTTTCTGGAGCATTTCTTTAAGCTCGCGTATCTGTTTAGCCTGTTTATCCGCCTGAGCTATAAACGGCTGGGCTTTATCGGAAAGGCTCTTGTTTCTAAGCTTTTCCTTATAAACGTCGTCGGCGTAATCGAGCGCGCACAAAAGCGCCGCGGAACGACGGTCCAGCGTCGGATTTTCCGAGCTGATTTTAGTGATAGTATCGCTCACTTCTTCCGCCAGTTTAACTACATATTCTTCCTTATCGTCGCTGAGGAGTATAAATCTTTTTCCCGCGACAAAAACAGTATGTTTATTCATATTGCTGTTCCTCCGTTTTAAGCAGGCATTCACCTTTTTATCCACAATAATTATAGTATAATCGGCTTAAAGAAAAAAGATAAGTAAATACAATGTAAATTCAAAAAACTAATTTGTAACCCGGGAGCCCCGGGAGCCAATGCCGCCTATGAAAAAATTCATATAGCGGACAGATTCATAAACGGCGGGGTTTAACTTTTTATTTTTCTTTAGTTTTCGAAGTTCCGGGAGCCTTTGGTGCCGATTCTGTTTATGGAAAAAACATTTATAACCTAAATCCTATTTTCCTTAAGATTGTAGGGAATGGGCTCTGCCCCATTCCGATACAACTATATTAATGTATTTGCACTATCCTTTCGCCAACGGCAAAACAGCAGGCAGTAAAAGTTATATATAATGTCATATTGAGCGAAGCGTTAGCGTAGTCGTGAGGTGTTGTCCAAAACTTGTTTTGGTTAACAACACCCATACCTTGCGTTAAAGATCTTAAAGATTCTTCGACAAGCTCAGAATGACAGGTTTAACCTTGTTATTCACGCCTTTGGCGTGAGGATAATTCTGATGATAGAAAACTCGGCTCGGAACACCGCGGAGGGTGTTCCCTACGGTGTTAAGGAAACTATCTGCTAAATTCTTTCCCCTATGCTTTTGCCCTAAACAAAAAGTCCGCCGATGCTAAACACATCGGCGGTAAAATTGAAATATTAAGCGTTATAAGAATAGTTCGGAGATTCTTTAGTAATCTGAATATCGTGGGGATGACTTTCACGTAAGCTTGACGCGGAAATCTGAACGAACTTAGCCTTTTTATGAAGATCCTCGATAGTAGCGCAGCCTGTATAACCCATACCTGCTCGAAGTCCGCCCATCATCTGATAGACTGTATCGGATAAAAGTCCCTTATAAGGAACTCGTCCCTCAACGCCCTCGGGCACGAACTTCTTATTAGCTGCCTGGAAATAACGATCCGAGCTGCCTTGTCCCATAGCTCCGAGCGAACCCATTCCGCGATAGGTCTTGAACTGACGTCCTTGGAAGATTTCATTCTCACCGGGACTTTCCTCACAGCCCGCTACAAGCGAGCCTACCATACAAACGCTTCCGCCCGCGGCGAGAGCTTTTACTATATCTCCGCTGTACTTGATACCGCCGTCGGCGATTACGGGGATTCCGTATTTAGAAGCCGCGCAAGCAGCGTCATAAATAGCGGTAATCTGAGGCACACCGATACCCGCGACGATACGTGTGGTACAGATTGAACCGGGACCGATACCTACCTTAACCGCGTCAGCTCCGGCGTCGATAAGCGCCTCAGCCGCCTCAGCTGTAGCGATATTACCCGCGATAAGCTGTAACTCGGGATAAGCTTTCTTAACCTTTCTTACTGTGTTTACGATATTTATATTATGTCCGTGAGCGGAATCAAGACAACATACGTCTACGCCCGCCTCAACAAGCGCCGCTACTCTGTCGAGTACGTCGGCAGTTCCGCCGATAGCCGCTCCGCATAAAAGACGGCCTTTTTCGTCACGCGCGGAATTCGGGTACTGGACGGATTTTTCAATATCCTTTATAGTAATAAGTCCTTTAAGAACACCGTTATTATCAGTGATAGGGAGTTTTTCGATTCTATGCTGGCGGAGTATATCCTGTGCCTGCTCTAAAGTTGTGCCGACAGGAGCGGTAACGAGGTCTTCCTTAGTCATAACCTCGCGGATTTTTGTTCCGAAAACCTCGGGCTTCATAAAACGCATATCACGGTTAGTGATAATGCCGACAAGCTTTCCGTTTTCACAAATCGGAACACCGCTGATTTTATACTTAGCCATAAGAGCGTCAGCGTCGCCGACTGTACTGTCGGGAGATAAGAAGAACGGATTAGCGATAACGCCGTTCTCGCTTCTCTTAACGCGGTCAACCATATCAGCCTGAGTCTTAATGTCCATATTCTTATGGATAATACCGATTCCGCCCTCACGAGCAATCGCAATCGCCATATCGGTTTCGGTAACCGTATCCATAGCGGCGGTCATAAGCGGAGTATTGAGGTGGATTTTTTTAGTTAAATCCGTCTCTACGCTTACGTTTCGGGGTTCTACGTCCGACTCGCCGGGAATAAGCAGTACATCGTCAAACGTTATGCCCTTTTTTCCGAATTTGTCATCAAAATTCTTGTTCAACATTTCGTCATCCCCTATTTAAAACTTTATAATATTAACGATTATTATATCAAATTTACTCTTATTACGCAAGCGTTTTTCACACTTTTTTGACAGTATTTTCGTTTTTTAAAACTTGACATATTACTCCTCAGAATATAGAATTATATAGTACGTTATTTATGGAGGTAAACTATGAAAAAAATTATCTCGGCTTCGGCTGTTTTACTTATTATTTTATCGAGTATTTTTATCGGGGGATGCAACAATACTTCCGAACCCGCTAAATCCAAGGTAAAAAAAGTAACTTCCTCAAAAACAAAAACCATCTCCGCGCCGGGTAAATACAGCTCAAAGGATTTAAGCGGCTACCTTAACGGATTTTTAAAAGGAAAAAATAAGGTTTACGGCGCATGGACCATCAAGGAAAGCAAACTTCTCAAATATATTTTCCGCAACGACGGTTACGCTCAGCTCGCTTTAGGAACAGAAGCCGACTTCACTAAACTTGCTGTCGACAGCGATAAAAAGACTTTAGAGGTTCAGTTTATCCGCGGTATGAACGGTAAGTACTCTTATAAGCTTTCCAAGGACAACAATACTTTATACCTGAGCTCCGGAAAAGACAAATTTACTCTCGTAAGGGAAAAGGACTATACCCTCCTGCCTAAAGCTCCAAAAAACCCGAAAATTGACAAGTCGATTCTCGGATGGTGGAAAAGCGAAAGCTCTCACATTATCTTTTTAGGTTCGGACGGAGTTATGTACACAAACGATATAACGATGGAAACTTGCTACACATACAACATCTCTAAAGGTAAAATAAAGGCTGTATACGATTACGCAGGTAAAACAGACATAGACTACTCCTATAACCTGAAAAACGGTTCGCTTATAGTAGACGGCGAAGAATACAGAAGATTTAATCCATAAACAAGTAAGTTGATATAAGAAAAAGGTCGGATAATCCGACCTTTTCTTTATTTTCCTTTAATCTTTTTAATCTTTGCTTTTAATAAGAAATCTATGTACCAGTCCCGCGGCCAAAGCGCCTACAAGCGGAGCGATTATAAATACATAGAGCTGGCGAAGCGCCATACCGCCCTGTAACACAGCGGGTCCGAAGCTTCTCGCGGGGTTAACGGAAGTTCCTGTAAACGGAATACCGATAAGATGTACTAAAACTAACGTTAACGCGATAACTACACCGGCTACAGCGCTGTTTTCAACCTTGGAAGTAACTCCGAGTACAGCGAGTACGAAGATAAACGTGAGTACAACCTCTACGATACCCGCGCCTACAGCGCCTACGCCGAGAGCGCTTGTACCTGTACCGTAGCCGTTAGCGCCGAGGCTTTCGTTGCTTCCGAACACAAGCCAAAGTCCTGCGGCTCCCGCGGTCGCGCCTAAGAATTGGGCTATAATATAACCGACAAAATCTTTAGCGGAGATTTTTCCGTTAATCAGCATACCGAGCGATACGGCGGGGTTAATATGGCATCCCGAAACATTTCCGATAGAATACGCCATAGCTACAATCGAAAGTCCGAACGCGAGCGCGATAACGAGAACTGTTCCGCTCGAGGGCAGGCTTACGTGATGTCCCGTTGAAACGGTATTAATCGCTACGGCTGTTCCGCAACCTCCGACTACAAGTACCGCCGTTCCGATAAACTCGGCGATATACTTTTTAAAGCTTTCCATAATGTTCCTCCTTTTAAATTTTTATTTTCCACGCGCGGCGCGCATGGTTAATTCCATTTTTATATTTATGTGTCATTCTGAGCGATAACGCTGCAAGTGTTTAAGTCGAAGAATCTCCTTCCGCCTTATCAACGACAGAAAATATAATTATTTTTTTACTTCAATCTTCTCCATACCGCCCATATAAGGTCTTAATACCTCGGGAATACTAACCGAACCGTCGGCGTTGAGGTTATTCTCCAAGAATGCGATTAACATTCTCGGCGGAGCGACAACGGTATTGTTGAGAGTATGGGCGAAATATTTTCCGTCCTTACCTCTTACTCTGATTTTAAGACGTCTTGCCTGAGCGTCGCCTAAGTTAGAGCAGGAACCTACCTCAAAATACTTTTTCTGTCTGGGCGACCAAGCCTCTACGTC
>JAHKZS010000262.1 GCA_020626545.1 bacterium | reverse complement strand
TGTCTAATGTTGTTTTATTGGCTAATGGGGAACAGATATCTGCCGTTACAGTAGACAGAACGGAACAGACATGGAGTTATAGATTTGATAATGTTGGGACTACGACACTTACGATTCAGACTGGCTCTGTGACTAAGACGTTTGAATTAACGGTAACAGAATCAGAGATTGATGTTGAAGCTGAAACGGATGCTTTAACATTATATCTAACAAGTTATGGTAGGTCAAATACAGAAGAACATCCTAATATATGGGTGGACACTGATAGAAAAATAACTACCACAATGACGGGATTTAACTTTACGACTAATGGTTGGGTAAGTGATAAAGATGGAATTACAGTGCTTAGAATCAATAATGGTGCTAAAGTTACAATTCCTGTTAAGCCATTTATGACAGACTTCAGAACAGGCGGTAAAACCATTGAAGTTGAATTCGCCGCAAGGGATGTGTTTGATTATAATGCAGTTCCTATTAATTGTATGAGTGGCAACCGTGGTTTTCAACTTACAGCACAAAGAGCAACACTTAAATCTGAACAGACAGAAATTACAACACAGTATAAAGAAGACGAACACGTCCGTATATCTTTTGTTGTTGAAAAAAGAAGTGAAAACAGATTACTGCTTATTTATATTAATGGCATTGCTTCTGGTGTTGTTCAGTACCCAGACAATGATGACTTCTCACAACAGAATCCTGTGAATATCACTCTTGGTGCTAATGATATTACTTTAGATATTTATAACATTAGAATATATGATAACAACTTAACACGTTATCAAATACTGGATAACTGGATTGCAGATACACAGTTTATTACAGAGAAAATCAGACGGTATGAGCATAACAATATTTATGATGAATATGGACAGGTTATTATTGATAAACTACCAAATGATTTGCCGTATTTTATTTTAGACGCTGAAGAATTGCCACAGTATAAAGGTGACAAAAAGACGATTTCGGGTTCTTACATTGACCCTCAGAATTCATCTAAATGTTTTACTTTTACTGGATGTCAGATAAATGTACAGGGTACATCTTCTGCACCTTATCCTCGTAAAAACTACGATATGCAGTTTAAGAAAGGGTTTGAGATTCAAGGCGAACATGCAGATAACTATGAACTTGCAGATGGAATAATCCCATTTAACCGTTTTGTTTTAAAGGCTGATGTTGCTTCATCTGAGGGTGCGAACAACGTAGAACTTGTAAAGTTATATTGCGATTTTAATCCTTTCGAAACGAGAGAGAAAAAGGCAAATCCAAAAGTTCGTTCGGGTATTTACGGATTTCCCATTGTTTTGTTTTGGCATGATTTAAATACTGGAAAAGTCCAGTTTATGGGGAAATATAACTTCAACCTTCCGAAGAGAGCGCCAGCACCTTATGGTTATTCTGGCGATATGGAATCATG
Organism: bacterium; assembly: GCA_020626545.1. Classification (GTDB taxonomy): domain Bacteria; phylum Bacillota; class Clostridia; order Oscillospirales; family Acutalibacteraceae; genus Ruminococcoides. Next base: position 317 of record JAHKZS010000262.1, on the reverse strand, counting down.
GGAATTCCAAAACAATACATCAAATCTAATGCTGTTTAAATCAGATTTCTTTGATGAATCTATTTATACAGACCCTACAACTGGCGATACAAAAGAACGTTGGCGTTTTGATTATGAGGCAAGATTTCCTAGTGATGAATGGGTTAATTATGCCAAGCTTCAAGAATTACAATCTTTTATTTATTCTACATATAGGGCTGGAGCAACTGGTAATACACTTGCGAATCCAGTAACATATCCAAGCACAAAAACAGAAATCGTAGAAGTGGTTGACCCAGAAACTGGCGCAATCAGCTACGAAGAAAAGACCTATAAAG
>JAHKZS010000267.1 GCA_020626545.1 bacterium | reverse complement strand
TCGGCGAATTCGTCGATATATTCCTTGCCGAAGCCTTTTACAATACAGATTTTATCTATTCCCGATTTTCTTACGGAATTTAAAACCCATTTAAGCATAGGCTCGCCCAAAACCTCGGCAAGCGGCTTCGGTTTGTTCATTTTCATTCGTTTACCCTCGCCGCCGGCGAGTATAACAGCACATTTATTCATAGATACAATACCCCTATGTTCAAAAATATACACTCTAATTATCTCACAGTTTGGCGATTTTTCAACCCTTAAATGTAAAAAAATTTTATTTTATTTGATTTACACATAATATTTTGGAAAAAATATCAAGATTTTTTGCAAATTTTTTCTTTTTTTTCTAAAATGATATTCCAATTTCCTTTCAGTTTTGTTATAATATATCCAAGACTGTAGAGTCGGTACGGTATTATATACCGTATCAAAATAATTACTTATTATTAGGAGGTAATCTTATGGCAAACAAATGGGTTTATTTGTTTACTGAAGGTGACGCTTCAATGCGTGAACTTCTCGGTGGTAAAGGCGCTAACCTTGCCGAGATGACAAAGTTAGGTCTTCCTGTTCCTCAGGGCTTCACAGTATCTACAGAGGCTTGTACTCAGTACTACGAGGACGGCAGACAGATTAACGATGAGATTATGGGCCAGATTATGGAACATATCGAGAAGATGGAGGAAATCACAGGTAAGAAATTCGGAGATAAAGAGAATCCGCTTCTCGTTTCCGTACGTTCAGGTGCCCGCGCTTCTATGCCCGGTATGATGGACACAATCCTTAACCTCGGTCTTAACGAGGATGTTGTTGAGTATATGGCTGAGGCTTCAGGTAACGCTCGCTGGGCTTATGACTGTTACAGAAGATTTATCCAGATGTTCTCCGACGTTGTTATGGAAGTCGGCAAGAAGTACTTCGAGGAACTCATCGACAAGATGAAGGCTGAGAAGGGTGTTACACAGGACGTAGAGCTCACAGCTGAGGATCTTAAGACTTTAGCTGAGCAGTTCAAGGCTGAGTATAAAGCTAAGATCGGCGAGGACTTCCCGAGCGATCCCAAGGTACAGCTTATCGAGGCTGTTAAGGCTGTATTCCGTTCATGGGACAACCCCCGTGCAAACGTATATCGTCGTGATAACGATATTCCTTATTCATGGGGTACTGCCGTTAACGTACAGATGATGGCGTTCGGTAATATGGGCGACGACTGCGGTACAGGCGTTGCGTTTACACGTGACCCCGCTACAGGCGCTAAGGGCCTCTTTGGTGAGTTCCTTACAAACGCTCAGGGCGAGGACGTTGTTGCCGGTGTTCGTACACCTATGCACATCAGCGAAATGGAGGAGAAATTCCCCGAAGCTTTCGCTCAGTTTACGGATGTTTGTAAAACACTTGAAAATCACTACAGAGATATGCAGGATATGGAGTTCACAGTTGAGCACGGTAAGCTCTTTATGCTCCAGACACGTAACGGTAAGAGAACAGCTCAGGCCGCTCTTAAGATTGCGTGCGACCTCGTTGACGAGGGTATGAGAACAGAAGAAGAAGCTGTAGCTATGATTGATCCCCGTAACCTCGATACACTTCTCCATCCCCAGTTCGACGCTGAAGCCGTTAAGAAGGCTGAGCCTATCGGTAAGGCTTTAGGCGCTGCTCCCGGCGCTGCCTGCGGTAAGATTGTATTTACTGCCGACGACGCTAAGGAATGGGCTGACAGAGGAGAAAAGGTTGTTCTCGTTCGTTTAGAGACTTCTCCCGAGGATATTGAGGGTATGAAAGCCGCTCAGGGTATCCTTACAGTTAGAGGCGGTATGACTTCTCACGCTGCTGTTGTTGCCCGCGGAATGGGTTCATGCTGCGTATCAGGCTGCTCCGCTATCAATATGGACGAAGAAAACAAAGTATTTACACTCGGCGGTAAAGAATACCACGAGGGTGATGTAATTTCATTCGACGGTACTACAGGTAACATCTATGACGGCGCTATCCCGACTGTTGACGCTAAAATCGCGGGCGAGTTCGGACGCATTATGGATTGGGCTGATAAGTACAGAGTTCTTAAGGTTAGAACTAACGCTGATACTCCCGCTGACGCTAAGAAGGCAAGAGAGTTAGGCGCTGAGGGAATCGGTCTTTGCCGTACAGAGCACATGTTCTTCGAGGGCGACAGAATCGACGCTTTCCGTGAGATGATCTGCTCCGATACAGTAGAAGAAAGAGAAGCCGCTTTAGCTAAGATTCTTCCCGTACAGCAGGGCGACTTCGAGGCTCTTTACGAAGCGCTCGAGGGTAACCCCGTTACTATCCGTTTCTTAGATCCTCCTCTGCATGAGTTCGTTCCCACAGAGGAAGAAGATATTAAGAAGTTAGCTGACTCACAGGGTAAGACTGTTGAGCAGATTAAGGCTATTATCGACAGCCTCCACGAGTTCAACCCGATGATGGGCCACCGTGGATGCCGTCTCGCCGTAACATATCCCGAAATCGCGAAGATGCAGACAAGAGCTGTTATCCGCGCCGCTATCAACGTATCAAAGGCTCATCCCGACTGGAACTTAGTTCCCGAGATTATGATTCCTTTAGCGGGCGATACAAAAGAGCTCAAGTATGTTAAGAAGTTCGTTGTTGAAACCGCCGACGCTGAAATCGCCGCCGCGGGCGCTGATCTCAAGTACGAGGTTGGTACAATGATCGAGATTCCGAGAGCTGCTCTTACAGCTGACCAGATCGCTACAGAGGCTGAGTTCTTCTGCTTCGGTACTAACGACCTTACACAGATGACATTCGGCTTCAGCCGTGACGACGCCGGCAAGTTCTTAGACGCTTACTATGACGCTAAGATCTTCGAGAACGATCCGTTCGCTAAGTTAGACCAGACAGGCGTTGGCCAGCTTATGGAAATGGCTATTCAGAAGGGTAAGGCTACCCGTCCCGAGCTCCACTGCGGTATCTGCGGTGAGCACGGCGGAGATCCTTCATCTGTTGAGTTCTGCCACAAGATCGGTCTTGATTATGTATCATGTTCACCGTTCAGAGTTCCTATCGCTCGTCTCGCTGCCGCTCAGGCTGCTATCGCTTCTAAGTAATTAATACTTATATAAACACACGGCTTGCAAATTATTAGTGCAAGCCGTGTTATATAAATAATTAAATTTCGCCGCAGGATAACAAAACCTGCGGCGATTTTTTTAAAACAATGTATCATCAAGAAGAAAATCAATGATACCAATATTAAGAAATCCATTATCATCGTACCATCTTTTGCGAATATCCTGACGAACAATGATTTTTGGGAATGAATCCCCGGTTAAGGAAAGCGGTCTTGATTCTATAGCCGCTTTATCCGCTGTTTCCATAGCGTAGGCTGATTGAATATAAATTTTCTTTCCGCCTTTTGTGACTATAAAATCTATTTCTCTCGCTGTGTTCTGATAGTTCCCCGATTTGTTTTTTTCTAATGAATACACAATTCCGATATCAACAGAACAACGGCGTATTATAAGTTCGTTATAAATTATGTTTTCCATTATATGTGTCATTTCGTTTTGACGAAAGCCGATACGGGCGTTTCGCAAGCCGACATCCTCGCAATAATACTTGTTGGGATAGTT
>JAHKZS010000266.1 GCA_020626545.1 bacterium | reverse complement strand
ACGGTACATGAAACCTCTCAGCCGGTTTTCTTAACTAAGAACGGATTTGGAGATATGGTAGTGATGAGTATGGAAGCATATGAAAACCTTCAGTTCGAAAGCGAGGTTTACTTTAAGCTTCAAGCAGCTGAACGTGAAGCTGAACTTACCAATACACGCTTTTCACCAAAGGATGTTCTGAATGAAATAAAAGGTGAACTGAATGTATAAAGTGGAATTCCTGCCAATTGCAAAGCAGGATCTAAAAGATACCGCGTTTTACATACGGGATGAATTAAAAAATCCTTCTGCGGCTGTTAAAATTGTTGAGGATATAATCGAGGCTTCCGAGAGGCTAAAAGATTTTCCTTACGCAAATCCTGTTCATACTACTATCAGACCGTTGAAAAACGAATACAGAAAAGCGGTTATAAATAATTACTTGCTTTTCTATTCTGTGTCTGAATCTGAAAAAACAGTTACGATATATCGTATTGTTTACGGCAGAAGGGATTTGAATTCTATAATTAAATAATCTGGTTAAATGAGGCAATCCGTAATGGGTTGCCTTTTCTGCGCCTATAATTCAAGTTCTTGTGTTAATAACAAGGACTTTTTATATAGATATTGGTAATTTTATGTATTTGAACATTTTAGGAGGAATTTTATGGACAGATTCAAAAATTTCAAAAAGACTTTAGCGATGCTTCTTGCGATACTGACTTTTTTAAGCGGATTATCTGTGGTTTCTGTCTCAGCGGCAGAATATTTCGCTAATGAAACAGGCGCAAACGCTCAGATTATCCAGACGGGCGCGACTATGGATTCTGTACCGCTTGGCGCTTCAGGAAACACAAAATATAAAGTCTATGATAACCATAACTACGATGTGTACTGGACAAAAACGCTTAGTTATACTAATCAGGTTAACGGCGATAAAGAGACTTTTTATAAGAATCAGTATATAAACTACCACCAGGTAGCACCTGTAGGAAGTTCAACTAAAACTACGACTTGGTGTATTGAGCCGTATCTTTGTATTAATAATAACGGTAATTACGGCAAGTGCGGCAACGGCGGCGACAGTACATACTGGAATAAGTTTAAGAATAAGAGTAATGTGTATAATGCTTCCTGTGAGACGCTCGCTTATGCGAGAGCCCATAAAGCAACAAGTAACGGGGCTTATTATTTTGCAGCTCAACTTCTCATTTACGAGTATATTATGAATGTACGTTACGCATCTCTAGGAAATAATTATAAAATAAAGGATGGTAAGTCTTCGTTAATTGGATATATCAAATCTAAAAACAAAGACAAGATTAAGGAAGCATATGATAATATTCTTTCAGAGATGCGGACTGAAAAGAAAGTGCCGTCAGCCCTATATGAGACAATCGCAAAAGCTAAAAAAGTGCGAAAAACTACCGCTTTGTTTTTAACTGATACAAAAAGCGGCATCTATACATATTCTGGCAGCAAAAGTATTTCCGGTTTGAAGGATTATAACCTTACATATAGTATTGTTAATCAAAATGATTCGGTTGTTGATTCAAGTAATATGACTTTATCGCGTGACGGTAATAGAATAACTGTGAAATCCAATTACGATTTAGTAAAAAGAGAGTCTGCCGGTTACACATATT
>JAHKZS010000265.1 GCA_020626545.1 bacterium | reverse complement strand
TTATTTGATGGTTATAGAATTAGAAAACTAACACCAAAAGAATGTTGGCGTTTAATGCGGCTTTGATGATGAAGATTTTGAAAAAGCAAAAAATGTACCTATGAGCAATACGCAGCTTTATAAACAAGCACGGAAACTCAATTTGCGTACCAGTATTGGAAAAAATATTTAAAAATTTATTCTAGGAGGATTGTTATGAGAGATGCAGAAGAAATAATGAAGACAGCGATGAAACAGGGGGAGATACCAGATGGGTATAACCTAGTAGAAGCTGAAGCGTTTAATGCTATGAGGCAGTTAGCGTTAATGTTTAAAAAAGGAGAGATAAGCAAGGAGTTAGCGACGAAGAACAGAGAGCGAGTGTATGGTGAGTATAATAAAGAAGCGAGAGACTTCGAGTTTGTATATAAGTTGTATAGTGATCATACGCATAGAGTGGTAAAAGATACCGAAATGAATAGAATGAAATTAAGGAAGATGTTACAGGATAAGAATGGCAGGATAGAAGAAACAGATTTAATAGAAGCACTTAAAGTATCACTAGATATTATTGAAACTGTATTCCCTGGTGAAATTACTGGTATGAACTCTGAAATTCCAGGATTTCCAAAGGGAGGATTTTAGAAGGAGTGTTGTTTATGAAGAAAAAAGATTGTGAATTAGGTATGTTTGTCGCTGTTATGCAGAATGTTAATCCGTTGGCACGAAACAGGTTAAAGATTAAAAGAATTGGAAAAGTTGTTGGTATTTACGATGACTTCGTGAACCTCTTATTATTTGACTCTAATATTGGAAAATTTATTGAAGATTTTGATTCTGATTTACCGATTGTAATTAAAAGAGAATTATATAACGAAACTTTTAGGTTTTATGAACTTGTTAAAATTAAAAGGGATATAAAAGGGATATAAAAGGGATATAATCTGTGAAAAATGAACGAGTAATGTTTCTTTTTCGGTAAATTAGGCAATAAACGAACAGCGAAACTATATTGCGTTTTACATAAATGCTACATTGACAATAAGAACTTGTTCTATAAGAGATATAAATGTTATTCTTGTAAATACAGGAAAGAGGTGGAATGAATGGGAGAATATATTAATAAAAAAGTACAGATTGACGCTGATACAGGTGAGGTTATTGATGAAAAATATTGGTTAGGTTACGATGGTTTCTCTGAAAAAGGCTATAAATATAGGAATAGAGCAGTACATATAAGATATTATTTTGACTCTCTTCCTGATAACTACGATGAAAGCACTTGGACTCTCCTTATGGCTATCGCAGAAATTATGAATGAAGAGAATATGCTTGTGTATCGCGTTAAAAGAAAAAGTAAATTCAGTAATATTATCTATAAACCTATGGATAAAGAATATATTAAAGAACATATCAGGTTTAAATATGGCAGACACAGATTTGACAGGTGTTGGAGTAAGCTTAGAAAACACGCTATAAAACAGATTAGGTATCATCAGTACCTTTGTTGGGCTGTTAATCCTTCAATAATTAGCAAATGCAGAGATGTTCCTTATTGGCTTTATGATGCTTTTAAGGAATATATGAATCCTCATTTGTCAGCTAAAACTGTTAATAAATTAACTAGAAAGATCCAGGAAATGTATCAAGATGACCTTGAATCTGATGTGTTTGACTAGTAATTGATAAGTAATTGATGAGTAGTTAAGTAAAATTAACTACTCTTTTTTTATAAAAGTTACCTGTACTTACTCCAATAGGGAACCAGAGTGGTAACCGTCGATTTCAAAAGATAAAAATCTTAAAACCCCTTATATATA
>JAHKZS010000264.1 GCA_020626545.1 bacterium | reverse complement strand
GGGCTGTAACTGCGATTCCGATGTGTTCGTAATATACGGCCATAATATGAACTCGGGTTCAATGTTCGGCAGTCTCGACAGCTACAAAAGCGGCAGCTTCGCTCTCGGGCATAAGGACATCGTGTTCCGTACCCAGGAGGAGAACCGTGTATACCGCGTCTTTGCGGCGTTCCAGACTAAGCTCATTCCCGAGGGCGAGGATGGCTTCGCTTATTACCGTTGTGTTGGTAAGCTCGACAGGGGAGAGTATAACGAAGTATTGAATAATATCCGAAAAATGTCGCTGATTTCCCTAAATGACGTTCCGAAATATCCCGAGCAGATTATGCTTTTATCCACCTGCTACTACCATACCGACGACGGCAGATTTGTCGTAGCCGCGTATCGGGTAGCCTGATATAGTTTATAACCGTCGTGTTAACCCACGGCGGTTTTTTATTTGGCAGGAAGTTGGAAGTAGGAAGTGGGAAGTGAATGTCGGGTAGAAAGCTCGGAATAAGAAACAACAGCGGTTTCCCGACAATATTTATATGCTCCGTAAGCGGAGCTTGCATATTAATTCGGTCGGGAGATAAAGGTAATTCATTTATCCATTCTATATGCTCGACCTTCTCTTTATCCTTAGCCCTTTGCCCTTAGCCCTAATAAAAAAATAAAAAATAATTTTTATTTTTTTACATAATTATATTAAATTCAATGTCTTTACTGTCTTATAACCTTGAAACCCGCATAAACAGTGGCTTTGTCCTTAGACAGCAAAATAAAATTTGCTGTCATTTGCTGTCATAGAGCCCTGAAATAAATATAAATTCCGCGCTTTCTATATCGATAATTGTTCACATTTGTTGACGCAAAAACCCCGAAAAGAGATGTTTTCACTACACTTTCCGAATGAATTTGTCATAAAATTTGGTTAAAAGTTGAAATTTTAGTAATATTGTGATATAATATATAATCCATAGCTATGCGGAACGGAGGGATGTGTATTGGAGGAAGTGACAAATACCGAGAATTTTCTTGACGAATCAAACGCTGAAACCAGCATAGAAGCGTATTCCGAAACAGATTCAGCGGACAGCTTACAAAAGCCTGAATCCGAAGAATCGGAACCTGCGGGGAAATCCGTTCGCAATAAAAAGAAAGCGAAGAGGAATCCGCACAATGGAAATCCCCGTCCGAGAAAAACCACAAAGCAGCTTCTTATCGGACTTCTTATAAAAATCGCGGTGTTAGCGCTCGCGATATGGGGATTGTTCACCTTTGTATTCGGAATTACGATTCATTACGGTAACAATATGCACCCAATGGTACGCGACGGCGATCTTGTTATAAGCTTTCGCCCGCAGCCGCCGTATATAAACGCGGCGGTAATGTATCATCACGACGGCAGAACGACCGTCGGCAGGGTTATCGCGATGGAGGGCAGTGTTGTTGATATATCTAAAAACGGCACCTTTACCGTCAACGGCAACGCCCCTTCCGAGGAAGTATTTTATCCGACCTATCCCGCGGACGGCTCAGATATAAAGTATCCGTACACCGTACCCGAGG
>JAHKZS010000263.1 GCA_020626545.1 bacterium | reverse complement strand
TGCTCTATAACAGAATTTAACGGTAAAATAAAGTGGTCTAAAAATGAATTAGAAGATGCAATCAATGTGCTGCCTTGGAGATTTAATGATGCTATTCGATTATCTTATTCTGTTTATTATGGATATTATTATAAAATGTCAGAAATGAATTTATCGCTTAAAATAGGCAATCTTGAGAAAAGTCCAAAGATATATTTTAGGGGAAAAAATATTTTTAACTATTTGTTGTTGTATTATAAAAAACATAGTGTAAGTGTAACATGGAAATAGAATTGTTTTGGAGATGAATTACTATGAAAAAGACATTTATATTATTTTTAACATTTTGTATAATGGTTACTTCAATCAGCATTATTACCGCTAACGCTGAAGAACCTCAATATACATATAATGAAAAAACAAGAACATTAACTATAAATTATTTTAATGGTTCGGAGCCTTGGGCTGACATTGAATACCCTGAAACTATTATTCTGAAAAGCGGAATAATAAATATCCCTTCTACTGTGTTCGCATTTTCAAAAGACGGTAATTCAGGGGAACGCAGGAATTATTATGACAGAATAAAAACTGTAAAAATTCCAAATACAGTTAAAACAATTGGCGATTATGCTTTTTATGATTGTAAAAAACTAAAAAACATTAATATTCCGACAAGCGTAACTAATATCGGAGATTGTGCATTTTATGGGACTAATTTAAATAGAATAACAATTCCGGGAAATGTTTCTTCGATAAACTATTCATTGTTTAGCGATTGTTACAATTTAGAAAATGTAGAATTAAGAAATGGAATAAAAAAGATAGAATTTGGCGCTTTTTCAAAGTGCAAAAGTTTAAAAGAAATAAAACTGCCGGAATCTTTGATTTCTATAGGTCAAGGCGCATTGAGTGAATGTGTAAAGCTTTCGAAAATTGAGTTGCCTGACAGTCTCAAAAGAGTTGAAATGTTCGCTTTCATCGGTTGCACAAATTTAGAAAAAGTGATAATCCCTAAAAATGTTAGCAAAATAGATACAATGGCATTTGGTTATAAGGATCAAGGGGTAAAAATTAAAAACTTTAAAATAAAAGGGTATGTTGGCTCGGTTGCGAAGAAATATGCTGATGATAATAATTTTAAGTTTTTAGATATAACAGTTAAAGAAAAACAGACAATAAAAATCACATCAAAAGTAAAAACAATTAAAGCTAAAAAGCTGATAAAAAAAGCTCAAAAAATTAATCCCCTTACGATAAAAAACGCCGTAGGTAATGTAAAGTATACGTTAACTAAAAAAGGAACCTCTAAAAAACTTTGGGAGTTCTTAAAGATAAATAATAAATCTGTAATCACCGTTAATAAATGGAAAAAAGCAAAAAAGGGAACATATAATATAAAAATAAAAGTAACCGCGTCGGGCAATTGGGAATACAAAAAGTTCTCAAAAACTAAAACCGTTAAAGTCAAAATTAAATAAACGTATGCTGTAAAAACATTAAAATAATTGCATTAAATCGATAATGTATTTTTTAAAAATTTTTCGCTGATTTTTGAACCTTTTTCGTGATTTTTCAACGCTACTATAGTAGATATTATTAATTGTAAGAATACCGAAAAAACAACTATCAACGGTTCCGAACGTACGATTACCAACGGTACCGATGATGACGGAAAGTCATATGTGCAAAACGGCAACGCGAAAATCACAAGCGAAAGCGACGATTTTGGACGTACAACCGAGATTAAAACAAGTATAAAGGATGAGGATGACTTTGTTGAAAAGTTTAACCTTTCATATACTTACAAAAACGTAGGTGAAACTCACCGTACTACTAATAACGTAGACGAAATGACCTATAAGCTGGGCGATGGCGAAAACGCAACCCAAATCGCAAAGTATAAATACTCCTACGACTCTAACGGTAATATAACGGAGGTATGGGACGGAAATAATAAAATCGCCAAGTACCAATACGACAGCTTGAACCAGATAAAAGTCGCTTGGGATTATCAGCAGAATCTGAAATTCACATATACCTATGATAACTCCGGAAACATTTCCGGAGCGACTAACCAAGCGTTAGACCCTCGATATGGCGAGGATTACACAGTGGGATCACCCCATTCAATAGACTATTATTATAACGATAGTAGTTGGGGGGATTTGCTTACAAGTCTTAATTCTACTTCTTTATCCTATGATAACATAGGCAATCCTACGTCTTACCGTGACGGTATGGAAATGACTTGGAGCGGACGTGAACTCCAGAGCATAACTAAAAACAGTAATACATATAACTTTAC